>CAIYZX010000564.1 GCA_903930745.1 uncultured Chloroflexota bacterium
CCACTCCTGGTAGGCGGAGCCGATGCCCCGGGCGAGGATCCAGATCGCGACGGGCCTCGTTGCTCCGGCAACCACGGACTCCAGCAGGACGGCCGCCGGCCAGACCAGGTTCTGGTCGAAGGCGATCACGATGTCGGTGACGGGACGATCCGGGGTGTCCGCGGGCCGGGGTGGACCAAAGCTCCGGCGGCCGGGAACGGTGGTGGCAACCAGTTCCGTCACATCGAGGCCGGTGTCACGTGCGGCCGGCGGCCGCTGATAGCGCTCGCGAGCCTCTGCGACGAGGGGAAGCGTGTGCTCCCTCCACGCTGCATGGACGTCCGCGGTCGTCCCGCCGCGCGCAATCGCGTCGGTCGCCGTCTCGACGAGACCGCGGAGGCGTGCGGCCATCGCCACCCGGACGTCCTCGCGCGCGATCGCCTCGGTGAGTCCCGCCCACCTGCCCTCGCCTCGCGGGGTGGCGGCAAACTCCGTGGGCACGCCGGCGGAGGCAGCGGCCAGCGCCAGGTGGAGTCGCCCTGTGATGAGACGGCCGTACCCGGACCGCAGCGCGGTGAGGCGTTCCCACGCACCGCGGAGGCGCACCGGGGCGGGTGCCGCGAGATCGGTCTCCGGTGGCGTTGGCAGCTCCACGGCGCCGCGGGTCCCGGCGGCTCGCCGCGGCGCATCCCGGAGGCCCGTGGGTGCCCCGCCGGCAGGCCGGATCGCCCTGCCCGGGTAGAGCGCGTCCAGCGTCGTCGCCAGCCCGCCGGCGAAGAACGCGTCCACGCCCGCGCCAAGCAGGACGAAGACGGTCGTCCAGTCACGACAGCCAACGGGGCCGACGGCGCGAAGCTGCTCGATGGTGGCCTGGTCCAGCGCATCCACGTCCGCGAGGTGCAGCGACAGGTAGAGGGGACGTGTGGACCCATGCATCGGGAGCGTCCGGCGGATGCCGTAGGCCATCTCGCCGAGATCGCCTGCGGCCAGCACCCACGTTCCCTCCGGAACCTGCGTCACGCGCGCCGTCGCTCGGTCGATGGCGACCAGCTTGACGGACTTCCGACCTGCGCCCTGGCCCTGCGCCGACACCGCTCGCCGCGAGGAGGGCGTGCCGTCCTGCGCGGCGGCGAGCTCGCCGGCCAGCGCCGCAAAGCCCACGTCACCTTCGAGCGAGACATCCTGCTGGCAGGCCACCCGGGCCAGGGCGGCGAGGAGGGCGAGCGTCTCAACGTCGTCGTCCCAGGCGTCGTCCGCCACTCGCGGCGGCAGAGGCGCCTGGGTGACGAGGAGGCCGATGGTGACCGCCCCCGGGTCCCCGGCGGTCGTGGTGGCCGTAGAGGAGCCGCCGTCCGCGGCGGGGGCACGAAGCGTCAACAGCCAGCGGTGGAGGCGGAGCTGCGCCGGCGAGAACGCGGCTGCCGAGGGTTCCGCAGGAAGGGAGTCTGCGAGCTCATGCCACGTGGCGTCACCGACCGCGGCCAGCCTCGCCGCGATCTCCACCGCGAGCACAGGTGAGGCCGCGCGCGCCGTGCGGGCGATGGTCCGCGCCCGCTCCGCCGCCCCTGCGTCGTTGCCCTCGGCGGCGGCCAGGGCCATGTCGATCGCCTCGGTGGGAAGGCAGCGGGCAAGCGTCTCGTCGTCGACCACCCGCGCGGCGCGCCAGGCCCGCTCGTACTGGCGCCGGGCGTGGAAGAGCAGAGCCCGCCCGATGGCCGTTGCCGTCGCCGCCTGCTCCAGGCGCTCCACGCCCTCGACCAGCGACCACGCCACGTTCCACTCGTCCCAGTCGCCTGCGGCGGTCAGGCCGCGGACGGCGGTCGCGACGGCCCCGGCAAGGTCCTCGCCACGCCCGATCGCCCGGGTCAGCTCCGCCTCGTGGTGCAGGCGTCGTGCCGTGCCCGCAAGCGCGTCAAGCTCCGACGGTCCGAAGGTCCGGCCGGCGGCGCGTCCGTCTGCCGCCACAGCCTCCTGGAGCCGGCGGACCGCAGAGCGATCGGGCATCGATGCCACCTCGCTCCCGCCCACCAGGGCCATCACCCGACGGCGCACGCCACGCAGGATCCTGTCCATCGACATCACGGCGCTGCCCTCTCCACATGGCTGCCTGCAGCGGGCGCTCCCGCGGCCTGGTCTCCCTTCGCCCGCAGGTCGGCGAACGCCGTGGCGTTCCAGCGGTGGTTGAAGTTCGGGTCCGGGACGCTCCACCCGGGCCCATACACGTGCTCCAGGTAGCGTTCGGCCTCGCGGGGGATGCGGACCTCCACGCCGAGCAGCTCCGCGGCGGCGGCGGGGAACACGACCTCGCGCGGAAGACCCTCGCGGGGGCCCGGGTACCACGCGATCCTGTTGCCCTCGAAGATGCCGACGAACACGTCCACGCGGCGCTCGCCGGGACGCCGGACGTGCCGGTGGACGAGAAAGTCACCGGACACCTCGAGGCCGCGCGCCCGCAGGTGGTCCGTGAGACGTGCGAGCGCGGCCTCGATCGTGGGGGCCTCGTCAGGCTCGAATCCCACGATCAGGTCGATGTCATCGTCATGGGGGATGAGCGCGTGATCCCGCACGGCCGCGAGCACGGACCCGAACCCTAGGGAGACGTTGGGCGTGAGACCCGCCAGCTCCGTGGCGATGGCCGCGCTGGCTGCAACGTACGCCTTCCGCTCCTCCGCTGCCCACAGGCGGAACGGTCGGCTGGGCCCGTGGGTGGTCCACTCGATTCCGCGGTCGCGAAGGAGGCGATCCGTGATGGCGTCGCGGAACCATGCCCGGACGTTCGCGTCCTCCACGTCTCGGGCAAGCATCCGGTGCGCGCGGACGTAGTCGCCCCGGGCGGTGAGGTCGATGACGCGGGACAGGGCGAGCGAGCCCGGGTGGTCGTGGCGAGGGCCCCGCGCCAGCACGCGGCCCCAGGCTGCGAGGCGCTCGCGCCGGTCGTAGAGCAAGCGGGACCGCCAGCGCCCGCGTGCGGTGACCCGCAGCCTGCCCAGGGGATGCGACTCCTCCAGCCGGTACGCGATGACGATCGCCACATCGGACACGGGCTTGGCGAGCGTGACGCCCCACGTTCCGGGCCGCGGTGCCGCCGCGATGTTCGCGGGGATCTCGGCCCCATCGGCACCGGTGACCGTCAGGCGCTCAAGCTCGAAGCCCGGCGTCTCGTCCGCCTCCACCTCCAGGCCATGGATGCGCGGCCCCGCCGCTTCGATCAGGAGCGAGCCCCGCCCCTCGCCGGGCCCAAGGTCCGCGAAGCCGGCTGTGCCGGCAAGGAGCGGTTCAACGGCCCGCGCCCACCCGGGGAGCGTGGCCCCTGCGGCGTCGGCGGGGTCCGTCATCGTGTCGCGGCGGCAGTGCCCACGGGGCTCACGTCGCGCGTCGGCGCAGCAGGGTCCGGGCCACGTAGGCGTCGTCCTCGCGGTACTTGGCGAAGCCGAAGCCCTCCACCGCGTAGATCACCTCGAAGCCGATGCCCAGCGCCCTCGCTTCGAACGAGGCGGGCAGCACGTACCGGCGATAGTGGGCGTCCGTCACCTTGGCGCCGCTCGAATCGCGAACCGTCCGGTACTCCACGGCGAGGAGGTCGCCGGGCTCTGTGATGGCGGCGGCCAGGGCGAGCAGCGTGCGCTCCTCGTCCTCCGTGATCGCGTGGAGGAAGAAGCGTGCATAGACGAGTCGCGGGCCGTGCTCGCCGCGGACGAGGTCCGCCAGGCCCGGGGCATCGATCGTGGACATCACGAAGGTCGCCCGTTCGCCCGTGAGCTCGGCGGTGCGGCGACAACCGTCGATCGCGCTGCGCGACGCGTCCACGCCCACCACGTCGTGGCCGTACCGCGAGAGGAAGAGCGCGTCTCGCCCGTTGCCGCACCCGAGCTCGATGATCCGGTGCGGACGACCCAGCTCACCGGCAACGAACGTCGCGAACTGCGATGGCAGTCGCAGGCCCTCGCTCGCGTGGGTGGCGTAGTAGGTCTCCCAGTACGACGCGCGCGCATCGGCTGCGTCGGCCGGGTGGTCCGGGTGCCTGGTGTTCATGCTCGTGGTGCGCTCGTCCCTCGCTGGGCCACGACGGAGATCAGGGTTCGCGTCGGCTGCCCGGGCGATTATGCGGGAGGCTCGTCACGGCTGCCGATGCACCCGGCGACCAGCTCAGCCCGCCAGCGGCACCTCGCTCATGAGGCCGATGTTGTTCCCGTCGGGGTCCTTCGTGAAGCACATCCACAGCTCGTTGACGCCGTCGTCGTGGACCTTGTGCGGCCGATCCCCGAAGACCACGCCCCGGGCCTCCAGCGTGGCCGCGGCCTCGTGGATGTCCGCGACGCGGAAGTAGAGCGTGGCGCGCCCCTGGAAGTCCTCGTTCTCCGGGGAGGCGAGGTACAGGCGCACGCCATCTGCGTCCAGGAACGCCATGCCGGGAAAGCCGAAGAGGTACCGGATGCCCAGTTGGTCGCGGTAGAAGGCGGCGGCCCGCTCCGCGTCCGAGACGGGGACCATGATCTGGCCGATGGTGGACAGGCCGAAGGCGGGATCGGGCGACTGGGGCATCGGCGGCGGCTCCTCCGGGGTTCGGTGCTGCGGGACGGCAGCGGCGGTCAGTATGGCGGGTCCGCCGCCAGTTGGCCGCTGGGCCTCTCAGGCGTCCTTGGCTGCTCCAGCCGTTGCCGCGCCGAACAGCGAGGCGTACGTCACTGCCACGCAGGCCTTGGTCTGGTAGCCGGATCCCTGGCCGCCGAACGCCACGCCGGCGTGGCGCAGGTTCGTGCTGGCCATCGTGACGATCCGCAGGCCCTCGCGCTCCGCCAGCTGCGCCGCGTCATCCGCGATGTACGCGTAGATGGCGGTGGGGCTGACCTCCTCGCCGGTGTCCTCCGGCTGGTACACCACGATGCGCTGGCCGTCGCCGGCCTCAAACTCGGATCGGTACATCTGACGTGCTCCCCTGCGCGTGTTGGCCCGGCCATCATGCACCGGCCCATCGCGGCCCGCGCCCCATCCCCCTGCGCCCCTTGTCCCGACCTGGTCGTTCCGTGCTCGGCCGGGGTCGGGGGTGTTGGTTCCTGCCCCTGCCGCCGTC
>CAIYZX010000565.1 GCA_903930745.1 uncultured Chloroflexota bacterium
CGATGGCCGGCGAGACATCGGCGCCCGGGTCCGCGCCCGCGGGGACCGGCGAGGCCGCGATGGCCGGCGAGGCCGCGAGTGAGATGACGAGCCCGATGACGGCTGCCGGGCGGCGGAGGGGCAGACGGCGGGCCATGGGAGCACCTCGGCGGGGGCGGGCGGAGGGAGGGGCCCGCATCCTAGCGGAACAATCCGCCCTCGACCATCACAACCCCCTATCGTTGGCGCGCGGTGGCACCATCACGGTGCCGCGACCAGCGCAGGGGATCATCGGCATGACGGACATCGCGGCGGAGCTCTGGCCGGACGAGGCCGTCGAGGCCATCCACGAGACCTCGCTCGCCGTCCTTGAGCGCGTGGGCGTCAAGGTGGAGTCGCCGGAGGCCCGGCAGATCATGGTCGCCGGCGGCGCCACCGAGGGAGAGAACGGCCGTCTTCGGCTTCCGCGAGGCGCGGTCATGGAAAGGGTCGCGGCCTGCCTCCCGCAGTTCACCCTGGTTGCCCGTGACACGAGCCGGTCCATCCCCGTGGACGCCGCCCCCGCGGCCACCTACGTGCACAACATGGGCGGCGCGCGCGACATGGTGGACCCGCGGACCGGCACCGCACGCCGCGCCACCGTGGCGGACCAGGTCCGTCTCACGCGCGTCATGCACCACATGGCCAACCTCCACAGCGTGACGTCCCTCGTCCAGCCGGACGACGTCCCGCACCCCCTGGAGCCGCTCTACTCGTACCTCGTCCTCGCCCACGAGACGGACAAGCCGCTCGGCGGCCCCGGCATCTCGTTCCCGTTCCAGGCGGAGGCGCTGCGGCGGATGGCCCAGGCCCTGACGGGCGCCGATGGCACCGGCGACCGCTTCCCCATCGACCTCGCGTTCTCGCCCGTCAGCCCGCTCACGCTGGGGGCGGAGGTCACGGACGCGATGATCGAGACCGTCCGGCGCGGCGGCGTTGCGGTGGAGATCCTCCCCTGCCCCGCGGCCGGCACCACGGCACCCGGGTCCATGGCGGGCGCCATCGCCACGCAGAACGCGGAGGTCCTCGCGGGCCTGTTCCTGGTCCAGGCCGTCAACCCGGGCACCGCGCTCTACTACGGGCCGCGGCTATCCAGCATCAATCCGCGCAGCGGCCTCGTGACCAGCGGGCCGCCGGAGACCGGCGTGGCCAGCGTCGCCGCGACGCTCCTCGCCCGCCGCTATGGCCTCGCCTGTGACTGCTACGGCCCCACCAGCGACAGCGTCACCGTGGACACCCAGTTCGGCATGGAGCACATGGCGAACGCCATCGTGGGCATGGCCGCCAGCCCGCGCTTCCTCTCCGGCCCCGGCGAGAACCAGGGTGGCAACGGCGGGTCACTCGAAGCGCTGGTCATCGACGACGAGGTCCTCAACTACGCCTTCTACGCCCGGACGCCGCGCCCGTGGACGCACGCCGCGCTGGACGTGGACGCGATCGCCGAAGGCCTCGAATCCGGGTTCGGCTTCCTGGGCACCACGCACACCCGCACGTGGCTCAAGGCGGACTTCGTGCGGCCCACGCTGGCCTGGCGCGGCTCCATGGGCGACTGGGTGGCGAGCGGCCGGACCGGCCTCGTGGACCTGGCGTCCGAGAAGGCGGCGGCGTACGTGGCGCGGCCCCCGGTGGGCATGCCGGACGGCGTGGCGGACGAGCTCTGCCGGACCATCGACGACGTGGCGGCCACCCTTGGGATCACGGATCACCCGGACCCGCGGCGCGTCCTGGAGGCTGCGGCGACGGCCTGACGGGCACGCATGGCACCGCGGAGGTCGGCTCCCCGCGGTGGATGGCGGATGGGGTCCCGGGTGGATCGCGGGTGGTCCGTCAGCCCTGACGGAGTTCCGGGGGTCAGCCGCAGAGCTCACGACAGATCGTGCAGGAATCGGCCTGAGCCACGCTGGTCAACGCCCGTTTCCCGTCACCGCTGACGGATGACCCGGCCCGGGCCCCAGCCGGACGATCCCCTCGCATGGGGCGTTGGTCATCCGCGCGCGCGACGGCTATACTGCGCCCCGCGCCGACATAGCTCAGCGGTAGAGCAGCTGTTTCGTAAACAGCAGGTCCTCGGTTCAAATCCGAGTGTCGGCTCCAGTGATCGCAACGTGGAACCCGGCCCCAGGGCCGGGTTTCGTGCTTCTCGGACGGGCGGCGCGCCACCCTGTCGGAAGCATCCCACGCCGGGACGGCACCAGGGTCGTGCGAACGCGGCGACCAATGGCGGGTCCGCTACGGGCCGGGCGGCGGATAGGCAAATACCCTCGCCCGCGCGACAGTGGGCACAACCGGCTGCCCGCCCCTGGGCCACACCTTCGGCCCGTGTGTCGTCGGTCTGATCCGACGCACCGGAGACTTCGCCCCCATGCGCGCCCACCGCGCCCACCGCGCCCTCACCCTCGCAGCAGCCCTTGCCCTGACCATCGTCACGCTTGGGGGCTGCAGCCCCGCCGAGCCCGCCCCCGGCAGCGCGGAGCCCGGCGCCACCGCCAGCTCGAGCGCCACAGTCCCCACCCCCACGGAGAGCCCGGACGTCACCGTCCCCACCACGGACACGGTGGAGCTGGGCAACCAGCCCGCGGGCGCCGCGCTCACCGCCGATGGCCGCTACCTCTGGACCGTCTCGGCCGGCCTCAGCGCGAACGACGTGCGGATCGTGGACACATCCACGCGCCAGGTCTGCCAGGTCATCCCGCTCGCCGGCGCATCCGGCGGCATCGCCCTGGACAGCGAGCACGGCCTCGCGTTCGTCTCCGGCATCACCGTGTCGCGGTGGCGCCCCACTGACCTCAAGCTGCCCGGCGCCAGGGGCAACGTGGTGCTGGTCTACCGCTTCGGCGACACGTGCGGTGACGCCGTCCTGGACCGGATCATCCAGGTGCCGCCGCCCGCGGACGCGCCGCACCTCCAGCAGTACCCGCCCATCCCGCAGCGCAGCAACCAGCCCGGCACCACGGACGCGTGGCCGCAGCGCCTCGCGGTCTCACCGGACGGCACCCGCCTCCTCGTCCCGCTGAACCTGGCGGACCGGCTTGCCGTGATCCAGCTGGACAACGAGGACAAGGCCGTCTACCTGCCCACGCAGGCTGCGGCCTACGCCTTCGCGGCCGCGATCCTGCCGGACGGGAGGACCGGGCTCGTGACCAACGAGGGACGCGGCACCGTGTCCGTCGTCAACCTGGGCGTGGACGGGCAGGCGCCGGCGCTCGTGCAGGACATCGCCGTGGGCGCGCCGCTCTCCCACCCCCAGGGCATCACCGTGGATCCCGAAGGCGAACGCGCGTACATCGCCCTCTCCGCCAGCGATGACGTGGCCGTGGTGGACCTCGCCACGATGACCGTGGAGCGCACCATCGCCGTGGGCCGCCCCGCGGGCCTGGGCACGCAGCCCGTGGACGTGGCACTGGACCCGGAGGGCGCGCACCTCTACGTGGCCGAGATGGGCGCCGACGAGCTCGCGGTGGTCCAGCTGCCGGCCGAGGACGACGACGGGGACGGGGACGACGCCGAAGCCGGTGCCGATGCGAGCGACTGGCAGGTGGTTGGCCACATCCCCACCGCCGAGATCCCGCAGGCCGTCACCGTCCGCCCCGCCGCCAACGGGCAGCCCGCCGAGATCGCCTGGGTCTCCGCCGAGGGCGTCCCCGCCGGCCCCAACCCCAACGGCCCGGTGACCACGGATCCCATGGACCCCATCTTCTGGGCGTTCAACCGGATCGCGCCCACCACGGACATCTTCGAGGAGGACACCACCTACCTCCCCGCGATGGTGCGCGGCACGGCGGGCTTCCTCGAGGTCCCCTCGGACGAGGTGCTGGCAGACCTCTCGAAGCTCGCCGACGCCCCGATGGACACGGCAAACCTCCCCGTGGCCCCCGCGGACACGCCCCTCCGCGCGGACGGGCCCATCAGGCACGTCTTCTTCATCGTCCGCGAGAACCGGTCCTACGACCAGATCCTGGGCGACCTGCCCATCGGCAACGGCGACCCCTCGCTGGTGCTCTTCCCGGAGAAGGTGACGCCGAACATCCACGCGCTGGTCCAGCGCTTCCCGCTCCTGGACAACGTCCTCGCCAACTCGGAGGCGTCCATCCAGGGCCACATGTGGACCTCGTCCGGCGAGGTGACGGACTACGTCAACCGCAACTGGGTCCAGCAGTACGCAGGCCGCGGCCGCCCCAACGACTTCGGCATGTTCGCCATCAGCTGGCCCGGCAACGGGTTCCTCTTCAACCAGGCCGAGCGCCAGGGCATCACGTACTTCAACTACGGCGAGGCGTTCGATGGCGGGATCGCGGATGTCGCCGATGAGAACCGCACCGCCGAAGGCCTCGAGGAGCTCAAGCGCGTCACAGCGAACTCAGACCTGGGCGAGGACATGATGGAGGGCGGCTGCTACCCGGCCGACATCGGCATCGGCGCCACGCCCAGCGGCACCATGACGTTTGACTCCGCCCTGCCCGAGGGTGCGCCCGAGGGCGCCATCTCGCGCGTGGCCTGCTTCACGGACCGCTTCAACGCCCAGCTGGCGGCGGGCACCGTCCCGGCGTTCAACTACCTCACGCTCACCGGGGACCACACCCGCGGCACGCAGCCCGGCTACATGACCCCCACCGCGATGGTCGCGGACAACGACCTCGCGGTTGGCCAGCTCGTGGAGCTGATCTCGCACTCGCCCATCTGGTCGTCATCGGCCATCTTCGTGGTGGAGGACGACTCCCAGGACGGCGCGGACCACGTGGACGCGCACCGGATCCCGGCCATGGTCATCAGCCCGTACGCGAAGCAGGGCGTGGTCAGCACCCGGTACGACCTCGTCTCGGTCATCCGGTCCATGGAGCTGATCATCGGGATGCAGCCGTTCACTCTCAACGACGCGCTGGCGACGCCGATGTACGACGCGTTCTCCGGGACGCCCGTCAACCTGGCCCCGGTGGACGCCATCACGCCTGCGGTCAACCTGCTGGAGATGAACCAGCCCGGTGCGCCCTGGGCGGAGGAGTCCGCCAGCCTCAACCTGGGCGCCACGGACGCCGCACCGCAGGCCGCGCTGGATGCCATCCTGTGGCACTCCGTCTACGGGGCCAACTCCGCACCGCCCCCGCCCGGCCCCAACGCCGAGTACGAGACTGGCGCAGACGTGGACGACTGACCGCGGGGCAAGGCCTGGGCGGGCGTGGGGCGCCCGGGAAACGCCAATCCCCCGGTAGAGGTCTAGCCGCGCCGGTGGCGCGCGAGTAGGATTCGGGGGAGCGACAACGCTGCGACGATGGGGAGTCGGCGCGGCGAGCGCGACGCTGATCGATGCGCAAGCCGGTCTGCCAGCGCGTGAGGTGCACAGGTGTACCCACCCCTCCGCAGCTCCGCCGCCCCCGACAACGCCGGTGAATCCGCCGGCGGAGGCCCCCACGCGAGCCTGGATCCGCTGGTCATCGCGGGCCTGGATGCCACCACGGACTCCATCGCCATACTCCGGCCAATGGCCGACGAGGCTGGCGCGATCACGGACGCGGAGATCCTCTTCCTCAAC
>CAIYZX010000566.1 GCA_903930745.1 uncultured Chloroflexota bacterium
ACCGCGTGGGCACGGGCCTCGCCTTCGCGTACGTGGACTCCGGGTTCGAGGCGGGGGGCACCGCGCTCTCCGTTGCACTCCTCGGGTCGCGCCGCGATGCGGTCGTCCTGGCCGAGCCGCCCTACGACGCCGCCAACGCCCGCCTCCGCGCCTAGTCTCCTTCTCTCGTCGTTCCTTCGCCTTTCAAGGCGCTCGATCCGGCAACCGCGCCCGGGTCGAGCGCCTTCTGCGTCTCCTGCGCGCCGTCCCTCCGCCGCCGCCGTCCCGAACTGGCCCGATTCGTGCTGGGGCGGGGTCCGGGGTGTTGTTTCCAGCCCCTGTTGCCGTCGTCGCGGCCAAGCGCAACGAGACTGCTGTTCGGCCCGGTTCCCCGTTCCCCATCGGCCGCAATGTCGTCGCGGCCAGGCGCAACGACCCCCGGATGCACCTCCTCGTCGCGGCCAAGCGCAACCAGGTGACCATGGGGCGGGTCGCGGCGGTCCCCTGGGCACGGCTCGTTGTCCGCCCGCGGGTCGTGGCGGTGGCCGGCCCCGGCGGGTCGTAGCAGTACTCTGGCGTGGCGGTGGCCGGCCCGGGGCGGTCCCCGGCCCAGGCGGGTCGTGGCGGTCCCCGGCCAAGGTCAGCTGCTGGAGCCTGAGGCTGCCCGCCCGGCGGGCAACCTGCACGACGGACGTGCATTCCTGCCCGCTTCCGGATGCAGATCCGACGAGTCCGGGCCGGGCGTGCAGTTTCTGCCCGCGTGGAGGCGCAGGATCGCCGGGGCGTCGGCCGGGTTGCCCGCTGGGCGGGCAGCTGATCGGCCGGGGCCCGGCGATGGGGGCACGGCATGCGCCGGCGCAGGTGCCGGACCTGGGCGGGACGAGGTCGCGGGCCCGAGGGGTCCCCGACCATCGGCTCGGACCCGATGCCAGGGTCGTTGCGCTTGGGCGCTACGACGCCTGCAGGGGTCGAAGGAGAACATCCTCCTCCCCGGTCGTGCGTGAATGGGGTCGGCAACCGGCGGATCCGTGGCCGATCTGGCTGAGTCTGGCGGGTGCGGCCGGGCCCGGGAGAGGGTAGTTGCGGTTGGCCGCAACGACGGGCGCCGGCGGGGACGGGCGCCAGCGGGGACGGGCGCCGGCGGGGACCTCAGGGGCGGAGCGAGGCGGCCGGCACCGTGACGGCGATGGAGACGACCTGGCCGGCGCGGCCGAAGATGGACGCGCTGGTGGCGGCATCGAGCATCGCGCCCTCGACCCGGGCGACGGTCCCGTCCGCGGTGGCCACCGTGGCGACTGCCGCGTCGCCGGCCGAGTAGCTGACCGGCACCCCGCACATCGTGAAGGCAAGCGAGCCCGGGGCGAGCGGCAGCGACCGGGGAAGCCCGGTGGCATCCACGTAGTCCAGGACGGAGGCCCCGGCCACCAGCTCCGAGCGCCGGAGCAGGCGCGGCAGGAACGAGAGCCTGCCGGCACGGACCTCCACGCCCAGCTCGTCCCAGCGGGCGAGGATGTCCTCCTTGGACTGGCCCGTCATGCCCGGCTGCTGCGCGCCGCGGTGGGCGGGCGAGTGGGAGTGCGGGTCACCCGGGAAGGCCCCGAAGACATCCGGTGACTTGGTGAAGCCCAGGCCGGCACGAGCCTCCGCGTACCAGGCAGCCATCTCTGCCACCACCTCGGGGTCGGTTGCGTCGCGCAGGCACCTGAGCACGGCAAGCCGGTGCTTGGACGCCATGTGCCAGAAGATGCTCCCCAGGCCTTCGAACATGAAGAACCGGCCACTCCGACCCGTGAACTCGCGGTGCCCGAACATCGTGGCCCACAGGTCCAGCACCGCGGCACGCATCTCCGGCGTGGCGGCGATGTCGTCCAGCACGGCGCGGACGTCCGCTGCCGTGGAGAGCTCGCCCGCGAAGTGCCACGAGCCACGGTGATCGCGCGTGAACAAGCGGGGATCGTGCACCGGCGGCTCGCCGGCGAGCGTGTTCCGCTCGAGGTACGGCTGGAGCTGCCGGTCCGGCGCGAGCATGTACGAGCCCTGGTCCGGCCGCCACAGCGCGCTCGCCCGGAGCGCGCGCATCACGCCCACCGCCTCCGTCTCGTCCAGGAGCCCGGAGTCCAGCACGGCAACCTGTCCCTCGAGCATCAGGTCCAGGTGGCTCACGATGGCCTGCCCTGCCCGGAGCTCCAGGACGTTGTAGCCGTGGTAGAGGCCGTCGGTCCGGCGGGCGGCGCGGATGGTGTCGCGCACGACGCGAAGCGCCGAGGCCAGGAACCGGTGGATACGCGCCGGGTCCACGGAGACCGGGGCACCGAGGTCCGAGGCGTAGACACGCGAACGGTGCTGCTCGCCCGCCGCACCCAGCGCCATGAGGGCGGCGTGCCGCTCGGCATCGTCCGGCGTCTCCGGCAGGTCGCGCAGCACCGCCTCGATGGAGTCCAGCAGCTCCACGACTGCGCCGCTCACCGGCACGGGGGTGGTCGAGGAGGCCAGGATGCGCTCCAGGAACCCGAGGTACCGCCCCAGGGCGGCCACGGTGACCACCGAGAGGCCCCAGCCCGCGAGCGCGTTGTTGCCGTCGTTCCACTCCGGGCGCTGCGTGTTGAGCCAGATCCCGCCCCCGGGCACCAGGTTGGACAGCTTGACCAGCGCCGGGACCAGCAGCTTCTCCAGGCGGCTGACGAGGATCACCTCGCCATCGGCGTCACGGAGCTGCTTGGCATCGGCGCCGTGCCGCGCCACGTCGGCGAGGATCGCCTGGTGGGCGGCATGGTCGAAGTCGATCGTGGAGCGGGGGTCCGCCACGAGGTCGTCCAGCGGGCGGATCCGGTACGGAACGTGCGCGTACGCATGTCCCGGAGTGCCGAGACCTGCGGCCAGGGCACCCGGCCGGTGGTCCTCCAGGCTCTCAAGCAGGCGGAGCAGGTAGACGACCTGGTGGTCGCCCCAGTAGCCGATGTGGCTCCACGGGTCGCGCTCGTCGGGCACCTCCCAGTCCGGGCCGGCCCGGGTGATGCGGTACGGGTTGTAGCCATCGGCCGTGGATGCGTCCAGGAAGACGGAGATGAATGCCTCGAGGTAGTCCGGGTAGCTCCGGGCCAGCGCCTCCCAGTTCTGGAAGATGTCGCGCCAGTTGCCCTCGTACGCGTAGACGGGACGACCCTGCTCGTCGCGGAGGCGGATGGTGAAGCGGTTCCACGGTCGGCTGGGGTCACCGTGTCGGCGGCTGAACGTGAGCGGGAGATACGTCCGAAGGATCCGGGAGAGGTGCGGGTCCCCCTGGATCGCGGCCGCCTGCACCACCTCGCGGACATCAACCGTTGCCGCGAGCGACGCCAGCCAGGTCGCGTGTCGGTCGTAGACCGCCGGGCTTCGTTCGGCGACGTACCTCGCCATGTCGGGGCCGGGCGCCGTGTAGGTGCCGTCGAAGGTGCCACCGCGCATCACGTTGTAGGTGACGGCCGTGGTGAACGCGGTGGTGGTCGCGGCATCGCCGCCCACCTGGATGCCGTCTGCGCCCGCGACGAGTCGCCGGACCGCCTCGCGGCTGGCCAGGACCGCGCCGTGCACGTCCAGGGCCGCGCCGGCCGAACGGAGCCGGTCCACCAGGGCGATCGCTGCGGCGTGATCCAGGCCCGTGTCAACCACGGTGGTCCACGTGTGACGCCCACCGGGGGCCAGCGTCACGCCGGCGACGGCCAGGTAGGCGCCGGCCTCACCGCGGACCTCGGCCTCGGCGGTGACGGGGCGCCCGCGCCGGAAGGCCTCCACCTGGCGGTCGCTCAGCAGGATCGTGGGCGTGGGGTGGCCGGTGGACCATGCGGCGGCGGTGCGAAGGCTCTCGGACGGCTCAGGGCGGTCGGAGATCGCGGCGTTCAGCGTGAAGAGCGCGAGGTCCGTGTCCGGCACCCGCTCGTGGCGCATGTACGCGACGGCGAGGTAGGAGAACCGGGCGAAGAGGTCGCTCGTGACACCGGGCGGGATGATCCGGTTCCACCCGTCCAGGTAGCGGAC
>CAIYZX010000567.1 GCA_903930745.1 uncultured Chloroflexota bacterium
CGTGTGACTGCGGTTGATCTCGAAGCTGTTGGCGAGCCCGTCACGGTCGGAGTCCGTCGCAGCCTGGGCGCCACCGGCGACACCGAGGGAGGCGATGAGGGCACCGCCGGCGGCGAGTGCACGGAGGGCGGTCCAGCGGGACGTCTGCATGTCTTCCTCGAATCCATGGGGGGGGTGGCCGCGGACCCATCCGTCGGCTGATGGGCCGTTGCCCTGTTGAGGCGGATACGTCGCGAACGGTTTCATGGATCTTCGTCACCCGGTGCGCGATGGCAACCCCTCGTGCGAGGCGGACGTGGATACGGGCGGCACCGTAGGCCTCGGGGCGAACCCGCGGCCCGGGCGGAGCCCTCCAGCGGGGCGTGGCCACCGGGGGCCCGGCGGGGCACTGTAGGATGTGCCCACCTCGTGGTGTGGGATGACGCATGCACCCCCGCATCTCCGCCGGCACCGGATCGGGTCCGGATGACCCGTCCGGAGCTCTCGCCACGCAACCGAAGATCAGGGTATGACCAGCCAGATCGGCCCCATCGACTTCCTCGCCTACGACTCGGACAACCGGGTCCTGCAGGCGCGCGTGGTGCTCACCGGGGATCGCCTCACGGACGTGCTGGCCGCCGGCGCACCCATTCCGGCCGAGGAGATTGTCGTCCGCGACCTGCGGACGCACGTTGCCGCGGATCCCGGGCTGCGTGCCATCGACCCCACCAGGCTGGCCATCGTGGTCGCCACCGGCCCCCGCGGGAGCATGTTGCATCGCGTGGACACGGAGGCCCAACCCGTCAGCATCCACGTGGACCGCTACGTGGTGCACGGCTGGATCCATGCCCCGGCACCCAAGAACCCTTTGGACCACGTCCACACGCGGCCGTGGCTCCCCGTCACGGACGCCGTGCTGGAGCACCACGGGGCCGGCAGGCCGTGGCGCGAGCGCTTCGGGACGCTGCTGGTGAACCGCTCGCACGCCAAGGGCATCGCGCTCATCGACGAGCAGACCCACGAGATGCACTGGCTTGCGGGGACGGCTCCGGTGGCCTGGGCCCCGGAGCTGATCGAGGAGATCCTCTAGGCCCGGCCGAAGCCGTGGTGCACCGCCCTCGACGAGCGTGCGGGCTGGGGGTCCACCCCTAACTCTGGGGCCACCCGCGCTTGGGGGGTTACGTCTGCGGGCGGTTCGGCCGAATCCTCATGCAGTGGGGCACCGGCCCGGGTGCTCCCCAGCATGGATGCTCGCACACATGGAACTGGCCACCCCGGAGCTGGGCACAGCTCCGGCACTTCGACGTCGCCGCCGGGTCGCGCCCTTCGCGCGAGCCCTGGGACTCACGACCAGCCTGGTCGTGGGGCTCTTCCCGATGGCCGCGCCCGTGGTGGCCGCGTCCTCCTCCGCCGCGACGGGCGGATCCGCGATCTCCGCGGACACCGCGGCGACCGGCGGCACCGGTGCCTGGACAACCCTCACGGGGCCCGTGATCACGGAGTCCGGGGCGGGCCAGGTTGGTGCCGGCACGATCACCCTGACGCTGCCCTCCGGGTTTGAGCTGGACACCTCATCCGGCGCCGTGGCGACGTCCGGGACCAGCTGCTCCGGACTGTCGCTGACCACTCTGTCGCTCACCTCGACCACCGCGACAACCACCGTCTCGGGTGCATCCACCGGTGCCTGCACGCTCACGTGGAGCGGCCTGCACGTCCGTCCGCTCGCCGGGGCGCCGAAGGCCACCGGCACCATCACTCGCGGCGGCACCTCGGCCATCACCGGCGTGGTGGTTGGCGCCACGATGGGCACGCTGGCCGTCGTCGCCGGCACCGCAGCCAGGCTGGCCTTCACGATGGCACCCGCCGGTGCCACCGGCGGCACGGCATTCGCGACGCAGCCCGTGATTGCCGTGGTTGACCAGTTTGGGAACGCAGTCACCACGGCCACGCCCGTGGTGGTGCTGGCCATCACTCCTGGCACGGGAACCACCGGCGCGACGTTCACCTGTACCGGGGGCCCAACCAAGACCGCCGTCTCCGGCGTCGCGTCGTTCGCCGGGTGTGCGATCGACAAGGCGGGATCCGGGTACAGCCTGGATGCGACCGCGACAGGGCTCGCATCCTCCGCCAGCCCCGTCTTCACGGTGTCCGTGGGCACGGCGAGCGTCGCAGTGTTCGACGTGCCGCCTGGCGGCGGCACCGGCGGCACCGGCTGGGCCACCCAGCCCGTGGTCCGGCTGCTGGACGCGGGCGGCAACGCCACGACGGCGACGACCGCGGTGACGCTCTCGATCGCGTCCGGCACGGGCACGACGGGTGCCGCGCTC
>CAIYZX010000568.1 GCA_903930745.1 uncultured Chloroflexota bacterium
CAGGGCCGCCAGAGCCCGCCGGCCCTCCTGAGCCCGTGGGCTGAGGTGTCCGGGTCGCGGGGGACGCCGACGGGCTGCCCGCAGGGGTGGCGTTGCCGTTGCCGCCGGGGGCCTGGCTGGCGCCCGGCCCACTTCCGCCCGTGCCGGACGATGCCGATGGCCCTTGCCCGCCGTCGTGGGCGGGCGTCGCCGACGTCCCCGGCCCCGGGCTTCGCTGTTCGGTGCCGCTCGCGTTGCCCGAGGCGCCTGGTCCCGTGCCGCCGGTGCCCTGAGGCTCCCCGGATGCGCCACTGGCGCCTGCGCCCTGGTTCGTGCCCTGGCTCCCGCCCGGCGCCGGACTGGCGTCAGGGGAGGCGGATGCTCCGGCCCCGGGGCTTGCGCCGCCTCCGGTGAGCGCGGCCGCGAGCCGCCGGCCCGCCGCGATCGCGGCATCCCACGCAGGATCTGGGTTGTCCTGCCCGGCCGCCAGCTGCGCAAGCCGCTCCACCTGCGCCAGCACCCGCTGGGCGGCGTCCGGGTCTGGCGTTGCCTGACCTGCCTCGAGGGCCGCGGTATCGGCGATCCGCGTGAAGGCCTGCAGCGCTGCCAGCGTGCCGGCGGCATCGTGCGTGCTCGCCGTGTTGGCCATCTCAACCAGGCGGCGACCCAGGCGGTCCACCTGCGCGTCATCGCGCGCATCCGGATCGGAGGGGAGCGCCACCGCCTCCAGGGTGACGCGGGTGTCGTACAGGACGCCACCGGGGGTGCTCGCCGCCACCATGCCCACGCCGATGACGACCGTCATGGCCGCTGCGCCGGCGAGGCCCGCGAGCCTGGCCGCCGGTCGCCGTGCCCTTGACATGCGTTGGGCCGGCTGCACGCCTGGCCCGAGCGCTCCGCTCGCCGTGGCCGCCGCGTACGCAGACAGGACGGCTGCCCTCGTTGCCGGGGCGCCTTCGGCTGGAGCAGACCGCAGGAGCGCGCCAACCTTGCCTGCGAACACTGCGAGATCCCCGTCATCCCAGGGCGTGGTTGCCGGCACGGTGGCCCACGGTCGTCTCATGCCATCACCTCCACCAGCGCCGGCGTGCTCTCCAGACCGGCCCGGAGGGCGACGATGGCGCGGTGCTGCAACGCCCTGACGGCCTCGGACGAGCGACCCATCAGCACGGCCGTCTCCGAGGGCGAAAGCTCCGCGAGAAACCTCCAGACGAGCACGTCACGCTGGTCTGCCGGCAGCAGGTCGATTGCCACGAGCAGGCGCTCCCGGTCATCTGAGCGGATGGCGGCCACGAGCGGGTCTTCGCCGGCGGCAACATGGTTGGCCGCGAGCTCGATGGGCGCGGCCGGGTGCGCTGTCCTCCGCTCGTCGATGACGAGGTTGCGCGCCACGCGGAAGACCCATGCCCCAAACGGCACGCCGGTGGCGCGGTAGCGGGGGAGCGCCTCGATCATCTTGACGAACACCTGCTGCACGATGTCCTCGACGTGGTCATCGCCCCGCACCTGCCGGCGAAGGAACCGCCGGAGGCGCGGGGCGAAGTGGTCGTAGAGCGCAGCGAACGCGGCGGCATCGCCCCCGGTAGCCCGGCGGACAAGACCGTCGATCGCCGCCGCGTCATCCTGCTGCACTTCGACCATGGACCAGCCTTCCGGGCGTCAGGGCACCGGCGTGACGGCCGGCCCGCCAGCGCCGTTGCGGTTCTGGGAGCCGGTGCCGTCGGCAACCGGAGACCCGGACGGAGAGGGCGTGCAGTCGGACGCCCTGTCCTGCAATCGGTCGCGGGTCTGATCCTGGTCTCCGGGGGCCTGGTCGTTGCCCCCCTGGGCGACACCGCCCTGCTGTCCGGCGCCCTGCGCCGCCACCTGGTCCTGACGGCCCGCAGTCGCCGGGGAGCCCGGGCCCTCGCCCGTACGCGTCTGCGCCTGGACCTGCTCCATGACACGAACCTGGGCGGACGGCATCGGCGAGGCGACCTGCTCACGCACCTGGTCACGCACCTGGAGGGGTTCGGCCGCCGCCGCGTCCGTGGTTGTGGACCGCAGCCGGTCCTGGACCTGGTCACGCGTGGCGTCGCCGGCCTGCACCTGCTCCGCGGCCGGGGCGCTGGCAGGCATCACGACTGGAGCCACTGTCACGGCGCCCACGGCGACGGTCCCGGCGAGGGCCACGCCACCGATGAGCGCAGGCAGCTTCGCTGCGAGGATTGCTGGAAGGATGTTCATCATCGGACTGCCTCCGGGACGGTGCCGGGGGAGCCCCCGGCGACACCCCGTCCACGTTCGGGATGGGTAAACGAACCAGCGGTCATCCTGTGACGCGGGTGGCTCACGGTGCCACCACCTCCCGGCCCTCGATCCAGTCACGGAGCGCGGTCACGGAGAACAGCTCGCTCTCGAGGTCCTTGACCGCGGTGGCGGGGTCCGTGTCCGCGGGCAGCTCGAACGCCGCAAGGAGCTCCGGGAGCGGGATCCCGAAGGCATCGGCCACTTCGCCGATGGACATCCAGCCCTTGATCTCCGTCACGGACTCGCCGGCGGGGGCAACGCGCTCGCCACCGCTGGTGGTACGGCCGCTGGTCTGGAAGGTCCCGGTGACCGAGCCCAGGCCGATGACGCCCGCGAAGACGCCCACCACCAGCATCCCGTAGATGCCCAGGGGGAGGTGCCGGCCCTTGCGGGCAGGGATGGGGCGCTCCGCCCCGGCGACGGCGCTCACGCCCGGCCGCCGATCGGCAGGCCCACGTGCAGCTCCAGCGCGCCCACGCGAGGGCAGGCCTCAACGCACTCCAGGCAGCCGATGCAATCGGGCGAGGTGACCTTGGTCGCCTTCGCCACGTCAATCTTCATGGGGCAGCTCCTTGAACAGAGGTTGCAGTCCACACACGCGGCGGCGGACCGCTCCAGGCGGACGGGGGAGAGCTTGGCCACGAGGCCATTGGCGGCACCCAGCGGACAGGCGTAGTTGCACCACGGCCGGTCCGTGAAGAGGGAGCCCACGAGGGTGAGGACGAGGACCACGAGACCGAAGCCAACGCTGCCGGTGCCCACCTCGAGGAGGGCGTTCCAGGGGTCAACGTCACGGAAGACCATCACGCCGAAGACCGCGGCCCCGCCGATGGCCCACGCCAGCACGGCGTACTTGAGCAGCCGCAGCGGGCGGTCCAGGAAGGCGAGCGGGGCGGCGGCCCGATGGATCGCGCGCATCGCGCGGTGGGCGGCCGGCACGCGGCGCCGAACGAAGGCGCTCGCCCCGGCCACGATGTCCTGCATGAAGCCCAGGGGGCAGATCCAGCCGCAGAACGCGCCACGGGCCAGGAGCGCCAGCACCAGCACGGCCACGGCGAGGACCACGTTGGCCTCGTGGACGTGGGGCACGTAGGTGCCGGTGGTGACGAACGTGTAGAGCGTCTCGAGGCCGCCGAACGGGCAGAGCGCCTCGGCGCTGGTCACGGTGCCGCCCGCCTCTGCGGACAGCCACTTGGCGACGATCAGGTTGCCCACGATCGCGAGGACCAGGAGCTGCACCGCGCGGCGGGCGCCCTGGATGCCCTTGAGGGCGGCGAGCCCGCGGCGTGCCCGGCGGATGGAGCCGAAGCCGGTGGCGGGCGGCTTGGCGCGGGTGGTGCGCCGCTCCGGTGTGTCGATGAGGGTGATGGGCGAAGAGGTCATGGGCTGGGCTCCTGGGCTGAGCTCCTGGGTGGAGCCGGTGGTCCGCACCGGACACGCACCAGCCTCACTGGCCATCGTGGGCTCCGTGTGGAGCCGGGCTGTCGGCTCTGTGGGGGTTCCGTGAAGTCAGGCATGGCGCCCTGTCGGGCGGCCCGACCGAGCCTTCACCATTCATCCGCAAGGGCTCCACGACGGCTCCGCACGGAGCCCACGGGTGACACGGATCGTGGTGCCATCGACCTCACCAAGGAGGCCGCGACCGGCGCCGAAGCGCCAGGCACACAGAGGCACTCGGACATGCAGCTCTCACGGACAACGCTCGCCGTCATCGGTGCAGCCGCTCTCGCCCTCGTCATCACCACCGGCGTTGTGCTGGCGGCCGGACCCCGCACCGCCACGGGCACCACGCCGGTCGCCCCCGTCACCGGCACCTACGGGGCCGGTGCCGGCGCAGGCGGATACGGTCAGGGCGCCGGCCCCAACGGCGTCTCGGGCACCGCCGCGCGGGGCACCGCCCTCATCGACGTCTCCACGCTGGCGAGCGGCACCCTCACGGACGCCCAGCGCGCGATCCTGGTCCAGATGGTCGAGGAGGAGAAGCTGGCCCTGGACCTCTACACGGCGTTCTCCACGCAGTACGCCACGCCGGTGTGGAGCAACATCGCCCGCTCCGAGTCCACCCACCTGGCGGCCGTCCGGGCTCTGCTGGCCAAGTACGGGATCGCGGACCCCACGATCACGCTCGCGGCCGGTGACTACGCCACCCCGGCGGTGGATGCCATGTACGCCACGCTGCTCGCCCAGGGCCAGGCCTCCGAGTCCGCCGCATGGGCGGTGGGCCGGGCCGTGGAACTGGACGACATCGCGAAGCTGGACGCGGCTGCTGCCGGCGTCACCGCCACGGATGTGACCACGGTCTACGCCAGCCTGCGTGCGGCATCGGTCTCACACCTCGCCGCCTTCGACCGGCAGCTGGCCCGCTGACCATCGTGGGGCCGGCATCCGGCCCTCCCCGCAACGAGAAGCCCCCTCACCGGGTCCCGGAGAGGGGGCTTCCTCACATGGGTTCGACGGAGCGTCAGGCGGCGTGCACCGCCGCCATGCCCGCAGACCACGTGGTGTAGCCGCCGTCCAGGTTCCGGACGTCGTCCCAGCCGTTCTGGCGCAGGATCCGCGTGGCGGTGTGGCCGCGGATGCCCACGGCGCAGTGGATGACGATGGGCCGGTCCCGCGGGATCTCCGCCAGGCGGTCGCGCAGGTCGTCCACCGGGATCAGCCGGGAGCCCGGGATGCTGCCGTGCCGGTGCTCGGACGCGGAGCGGACGTCGACCAGGACGGCGCCCGCGGCCATGGCATCGGCCAGCTCGTGCCACTGGATGCTGGGCGTCACGTCGTCCGCGATGTTGCGGTCCACGTAGCCCAGCATGTTCACCGGGTCCTTGGCGGAACCGAACTGCGGCGCGTAGGCCAGCTCGAGATCCGAGAGGTCCGCGGCGGTGAGGCCGCCGGCCATGGCCGTGGAGATCACGTCGATGCGCTTGTCGATGCCGTCGTGGCCCACGCCCTGGGCGCCCAGGATGCGGTCCGTCTCCGGGTCCACCAGGAGCTTGAGGGCCATGCCGGACGCACCCGGGTAGTAGCCAGCGTGCGAGCCGGGGTGCGTGTGGATGGCGCGGTAGGCCTTGCCGGCGGCGCGCAGCCGCTTCTCGTTCCAGCCGGTCACCGCAACCTGGAGGCCGAAGACGCCCACGATGGCCGTCCCGTAGACGCCCCGGTCCGCGCCGGTGCGCCCGGAAATCACATCCGCGACGAAGCGGCCCTGGCGGTTGGCGGTCTGGGCGAGCGGCACGAGCGCGTCCGAATCGTCGAAGGCGTCGCGCTTCTCCACGGCGTCACCCACGGCGAAGATGTGGGGATCGCTGGTGCGGAACTGCTCGTCGATGGTGATGCCGCCGCGGGCGCCGATGGCCAGGCCTGCGGTGCGGGCGAGCGTCGTCTCCGGGCGCACGCCGATGCTGGC
>CAIYZX010000569.1 GCA_903930745.1 uncultured Chloroflexota bacterium
CACCTGGACCTCCGGGTTCAAGGCCCCGATGGTCCGGCGCGCGGACTCCACCTTGGGCATCCCCACGCGGTCCGTGGCGTGGAGCACCTGGCGCTGGAGGTTGGAGACGTCCACCACGTCGAAGTCGATGAGGCCCAGCGTACCCACGCCGGCCGCCGCGAGGTAGAGGGCCGCCGGGGAGCCCAGGCCGCCCGCGCCCACGATGAGCACGCGCGAGCGCAGCAGGCGGGCCTGGCCCTCCGGGCCCACCTCGGGGATCAGGAGGTGGCGGCTGTACCGGGCTCGCTGCTCCGGGGTGAGCGGGCTCTCGGCGAGCGCCGCGGGTCGCCCTTCCGCCTGCCACTGCGTGAAGCCGCCGGACATGGAGACCACGTCCGTGTAGCCGGCGGCCTCGAGGGCGCGGGCGGCGGTCACGGAGCGGACGCCGGCGGCGCAGTACAGGACCAGGGGGCGGGCGGGATCCGGGGCAGCGGCGGCGATGGCGCCCGCCAAGGACGAGAGGGGCGCGTGCACGGCGCCGGGAATGCGGCCAAGGGCCCACTCGTTGGGCTCGCGCACGTCAACGAGCAGCGCGGCTCCGGCACGCCGGAGCTCGTCCGCCCGGGCGGGGGTGACCTCGCGGACCATCAGCGGACCGCCGGCGCCTGCGTCAGGCCTCGTCCTTCGAGAGCGGCTTCACACCCACCTCGTCGAGGAGGTGCTGCAGGCTGTCGAAGCTGAGCATGGCGCACTTGAGACGCGCGGGGCTGATCTCGATGCCCAGGAGGTCCAGCAGGTCCGTGGCCGCGAAGGCCGCGACGTCCGCGACGGGCTTCCCCTTCACCTCGTCCGTGAGGAGCGAGGCGGACGCCTGGCTGATCGCGCAGCCGCGCCCGGTGAAGCCAACGCCGGTCACCACGCCGTCCTCAACGGTCAGCTGCATGGTGATCCGGTCACCGCAGAGCGGATTGGCGCCCTCGAAGGACGCGGTGGGCGACTCCAGCACCCCGAAGTTGTGGGGGCGCCGGTAGTGCTCGAGGATGTAGTCGCGGTACAGGTCGTCCATGGGTTCCCGGAGTGTAGCGCCCGCCGCAACCAGGGGTCACCGGCACATCCGTGGGGCCGGGACGCTCTCCCGCCAGGCCGGGTGAGCGTCCCGGCTTGCGGGATGGTCATACGGGAATACCGGAAATTCCATGACGCGAGGGCGGGAGAGTCGTAGTATCCAGACTGCAACGCAGGCGCACGGCAGGGACAACCTTTGCTCTCCCTGGGTTGCGGAGACAGGGGCGCACGAAGCGCCACCGGCCCGCTCGGTGCGGCCCGGCAATTGGAGGAGAGAGCACATGCAGGTGAAGTCACGGCTCGTGGCCGCGTTCGCCGTCGCGACGATGGTCGTCGCGGCGTGCGGCGGCTCCAGCAGCACCCCGGCGCCCAGCACCGGCGGCGCAACCCAGGCTCCGGCCACCGAGGCTCCGGCCACCGCTGCTGCGGTTGACTGGAAGACCGCCACCTCCGCCGGCGCCGGCGGCGTTGACGCGGTCTGCGCGGCCGGCAAGGCCGAGGGCACGCTCAACACCATCGCGCTTCCGCCGGACTGGGCCAACTACGGCCAGATGATGGACGACTTCACGGCGAAGTACGGCATCAAGATCACCAACGACCAGCCGGACGTTGACAGCCAGACCGAGATCAACACCGCCAAGCAGCTGGCCGGCACGGGCCGCCAGCCGGACGTGTTCGACCTCGCGCCGGTCGTCGCCCAGGCCAACATGGACATGTACGCGGCCTACCAGCCCGTCGTGTGGGGCGACATCCCGGACGCCAACAAGGACGCCACCGGCCTCTGGATCAACAACTACTCGGGCTTCATGTCCATCGGCTACGACGCCTCCCTTGGCGAGATCAAGACGATGGCCGACCTGAAGGACCCGAAGTACAAGGGCAAGATCGCCCTCAACGGCGACCCGCTCAAGGCGTCCGCCGGCTTCAACGGCGTCGTCATGGCCGCCCTGGCCAACGGTGGCTCCGCGGACAACATCCAGCCCGGCCTCGACTTCTTCAAGGCCCTTGCCGAGAGCGGCAACTTCATCCCGGTTGACCCGGCGCCGACCACCATCGCGTCCGGCCAGACCCCGATCGTCATCGACTGGGCCTACAACAACGGCTCCCAGATCGGCCCGATGGCCGAGAAGGGCGTTGACTGGAAGGTCACCATCCCGTCCGACGCCCCGCCCGTTGCCTCGTGGTATGTCGCCACGATCAACAAGGACGCCGCCCATCCGGCAGCCGCCCGCTGCTGGGTTGAGTACATCTACTCCGATGCCGGCCAGAACACCTGGCTCAAGGGCTTCGCGATCCCGGTTCGTGTCGCGGCGATGACCACCGCCGGCACGATCGACAAGGAGGCCCAGGCGGCCCTCAACCCGCCGGCCACGGCTCCGGTCCTGCTGACCTCTGCCCAGATCGATGCGGCCAAGGCCCTGCTGACCTCCGGCTGGAACTTCATCGAGATCAAGTAGTCCATCCCGTTCTGAGCGCGGAGGTGCCCGCATGACCGTATCCACGGTCGGCGTGCCCGCCCCCTCGGAGTCGCATGCAGCCGGTCCCGCGTCAAGCGGGACCGGCTCACGCCGCTTCAAGAGGGCCGGGAACTACGTCGCCCTCGTCCCGTTCCACGCTTACGTTGGGCTGTTCCTGATCTTCCCCACGCTGATCGTCACGATCGGCGCGTTCGCAACCGGCAAGGGGGAGTTCACCCTCGACAACTTCGCGGCGGTCTTCTCCACGAAGGCCTTCATGAGCTCCTTCATGGTCTCCATCCAGCTGGCGGCCATCACCGCCGTCCTGGGCGCCATCCTGGGCGGGCTCCTGTCGTGGGCCGTGGTGCGCGGAGACCCGAACGGCCTCCTGCGCCAGCTGGTGGTCGCCGCGTGCGGCGTCCTCGCCCAGTTTGGCGGCGTCATGCTGACGTTCGCCTTCCTGTCCACCATCGGCTATGACGGCATGGTCACGCTGTGGATCCAGAACAACATCACGCACGCACGCCTGGACATGTCCTGGGTGTACTCGCTGATGGGCCTGGTCATCCTCTACACCTACTTCCAGATCCCGCTGATGCTGATCGTCTTCCTGCCCTCCCTCGATGGCCTGCGGC
This sequence comes from uncultured Chloroflexota bacterium, assembly GCA_903930745.1. Classification (GTDB taxonomy): domain Bacteria; phylum Chloroflexota; class Limnocylindria; order Limnocylindrales; family CSP1-4; genus CAIXZV01. Next base: position 3,137 of record CAIYZX010000569.1, read on the forward strand.
AGGAGTGGTACGACGCCTCGGCGAGCCTCGGCGGCAGCGCCTGGTCCTTCTGGCGGAACGTTGGCGGGCCCATCCTCGCCCCCAGCTTCCTCGGCGCCCTGCTGCTGCTGTTCACCAATGCGTTCTCCGCATACGCCACGGCGCAGGCCCTGATCAGCCAGGGGTGCGGTCTCGTGACCCAGCAGATCGCCTGCCAGATCCAGAGCGAGGTGATGATCGGCCGCGAGAACGTCGGCAAGGCACTGGCGCTCGGGATGATCGTCGTGGTCTCCGCGGTGATGCTGCTGTACGCCTACATCCAGCGGCGCGCCTCGAGGTGGGTCAAATGAGCGGCTCCACCAACACCCAGATGGGCGCCGCGGCGCCGCAGGGCGGGGCGTACCTGGCCAGGCCCAAGGGCGCCGGCCGGGGGCGGCGGGTCTCGCGCGGGCAGACCATCGCCCGCTACCTCGTCCTCGTCCTCGTCCTGGGCTACCTGATCGTCCCGCTGTTCGCCTCGGTTGAGTTCGCGACGCGTGGCGACTTCGACAAGGCAACCAAGACCTTCGGGCGCTCGATGGAGGCGTTCACCTCCATCCTGAAGTTCCCCAACCTCGTGGACAGCATCCTCGTCTCGCTGGGCATCGCGGTGCTCACGGTGGGCGGCATGCTGCTCCTGCTGGTCCCCACCATGGTGTGGACCGTGGTGCGGGTCCCGCGGATGCGCCGCGTGGTGGAGTTCCTCTGCCTCCTGCCGCTGGCCATCCCGGCCATCGTGATCGTGGTGGGCATCGGCCCCATCTACCGGTGGATCGGCCAGAACCTGGGCGCGGTCGGCGCGTCGCCGCTGACCCTGTCGCTCATCGACATCATCCTGGTCCTCCCGTACTCGTACCGAGCGCTGGACTCCAGCCTTCGCGGCATCGACACGGCCACCCTCTCGGACGCCTCGCGCAGCCTGGGTGCCGGCTGGGTCCGGACCATCTTCGAGGTCATCGTCCCCAACATCCGCGGCGGCATCCTCTCCGCCTCGGTGCTCGCCACGGCCCTGGTGCTGGGCGAGTTCACGATCTCGTCGCTGCTCTCGTACAACACGGTCCAGGTGGTCATCTTCCTGCTGGGCCACCGTGATGCATACGTCGCGGTCGCGGTCTCCCTGGCCGCCCTGTTCTTCGCCTTCGTCCTGCTGTTCGCCATCGCGCGGTTCGCCCCAGGGGCCGGAAGCCGCACCCAACGAGCCGTCGAGGAGCCCGTCGCATGACCTCTACGACCCCTGACACCGCCAGCCCCACCGCCACGGCCGCCGGCCATGGCACGGGCGTCGTCTTCGACGACATGCACCGCTGGTACGGGCCGGTCCACGCGCTGGACGGCCTCTCCATCGACATCGCGCCCGGCGAGCTGATCGCCCTCCTTGGCCCGTCGGGCTGCGGCAAGACCACGGCGCTCCGCGCGCTGGGCGGCCTGGACGAGGTGGACCAGGGACGGATCCTGGTGGGCGGCAAGGACATCACCCACGTGCCCGCCAACAAGCGGAACATGGGCATCGTCTTCCAGGCGTACAGCCTGTTCCCCAACATGACCGCCCGCGACAACGTGGCGTACGGCCTCAAGCTTCGCGGCATGGACAAGGCCAGGCGCAACCGCAAGGCCGAGGAGACGCTGGAGCTGGTGGGCCTCGCCGTGCAGGCGAACCGCTTCCCGCACCAGATGTCCGGCGGCCAGCAGCAGCGCGTCGCGCTCGCCCGCGCGCTGGCCATCGAGCCCTCCGTGCTGCTCCTTGACGAGCCGCTCTCCGCATTGGACGCGAAGGTGCGCCGCCAGCTTCGCGAGGAGATCCGGCGGATCCAGATCATGGTTGGCATCACCACCCTGTTCGTGACCCACGACCAGGAGGAGGCGCTGGCCATGGGAGACCGCGTGGGTGTCATGTCCGCCGGGCGCCTGGAGCAGATCGCGCCGCCCGCGGAGCTGTATGACCGGCCGAAGACCCGCTTCGTCGCCGAGTTCGTAGGCCTCACGAACCGCATTCCGGCGAGGACGGACGGGTCCGATGTCGCCGTCCTGGGCCAGCGGATCCCCATCCTGCCCGGCACCACGGACCGCGGCGACGTCCAGGCCCTCGTGCGCCCGGAGAACCTGCGCGTCTCGCTCGCCGAGGACGGCACGGGCCGTGTTCTCGCGGTCAGCTTCCTGGGCTCGCTCTGTCGGGCGCAGGTGGCGCTGCCGGACGAGACCATCGTGGTCGCCCAGATGTCCGCCTCGGAGTCCGGCGGGCTCTACCCCGGCGCCGCGGTCAACGTGGCCGTGGCCCCCGCACCCGTCTTCGTCGTCGGGAGCTGACCCGGGCCGGCGGGTGCCTCGTGCCCCGTCGC
>CAIYZX010000570.1 GCA_903930745.1 uncultured Chloroflexota bacterium
GCTGCTCGCCTCATGCACGAGCACCTGCGCCTCACGGGCGCCTCGCTGGGCTGATCGCCGGCCCTACTGGCTCCAGCCGTTGGTCTCGATGTGGCCGATGGTTCCGGGGTCGCTCATGCAGGGCGGAAGGCCCGCGTCCGCGCTCGGCTGGGCGGTGACGCTCCCGCCATTGGACGGCAGGATGAGCCGGACCGTCGTGGGCAGAACCGCGAGCTTCGCCAGGCAGTAGTTGACGGTGTCAACTGCCGTCGTGACCGTGTCGAACTGGTTGAGCGTGAACGCCGGGTCACCGGGGTTCACCGATGGCAGGATCGGCGGCGTGTTGTGCTTGGAGTCCAGGTAGACGGTCCCGGCCTCCGCCGAGATGAGCTGGACGCGTGGCGTGCCCGCGATGACGCACGGCTCCGTGCCGGCGCTGGTCACCGCCACGGTGAGGTACTGGTGGCCCATCCCGTGGTCCACGAGGATGATGGCGGCCGTGAGGTTCGCAGCGACGCACGGGGCGGGCACGGACGCCGATGCCGATGCGGACGGGGTCGCTGCCGATGCGGAGGGCTCCACCGATGGCGAAGCCGTTGCGCCAGGGTCCATGGACGGTGAGGCCGCGGGGAGCGTGCCAGACGGGACGGCGGTGGGCGGCGCGGGTGACTCCACGGCCCCTGACGAGGGCGTGGCCGTGCTCCCGCCGCAGGCGACGAGCAGGAGCGAGAGCGCGGCGACGGCGGCGAGGGCGCTGGAGGCGCGGAGGGTGTGCACTGGATCCTCGGTTCGCGGGGTTCGGCCGCTCAGGCGTGGCCGTGCGCGGAGTGTGCGCCTGATCAGCGGATCGTGCGTGGAGTTGCACGTGCCGACGCACCGACGCGCAGGGGCCTCCAATGGGGCTGCATCAGCGCACAGATGAGCGGATGCTTCCGAGGCCATCCCGCACGGCGCGGTCCCGTGCGCGGATTCGGCTCGCGCCCAGGGTGCTCGCCACATGACTGACACCGCCACCGCAACGTCGGGGGCAACGCGGTCTCCAGGTCCCTTGCAGCGCGCCTCGTGGTGCGATCGCGGCCTGCCGCGGCGGCGGCATGCTCGCGATCGTCCTGATCTCGCGGGGCGTCATGCTGGGCGGCTTCGAGCAGACTGAGCCGCCGATGGCCTGGACGGATGTCCCGGGGCTGCCTGCCGCCGCGATCCCTGCTGCGTCCGAATCGCCCGCCGGCGGCACCCCGTCCGCCGCAGGCACCCCCCGCGCCGAAGCGTCGCCGCCACCGAACCGCCGCCTGACCCGAGGTGCTCCCCCAACTATGGGGGAGATCCGGGGGTCACCTGCAGAGCTCAGACCGTTTCGTGCAGGAACCGGCCCGAGCTGCCAGGGTGGGAGCCCGTTTCCCGTCACAGGTGACGGACGAGCGGCGGGGCCGGGCGGCTAGAGTCTGAGCGTGCACGAAGACCAGCCCCAGACCCTCGTCCTGACCGGCGCAAGGATCCTCACCATGGACTCCGCGCGCTCCCACGCCACCGCCGCCGTCATCCGGGACGGAACGTTCGCCTGGGTGGGCGACGACGAGGACGTGGACGAGGTCCTGGCCGCACTCGAGGGACCGCACAGCGGGCGGGCGAGGCGCGTGGATCTGGAAGGCAGGCGCGTCCTCCCCGGCCTCATCGACGCCCACACCCACCCCGGGCTCGTGACCGGCTCCAAGGACGTCTTCCTCCTGCGAAGGTCGCACGACCTGGCCGAGATCCTGGCAGCCGTCGCCCGCGAGGTGCGGGAGACGCCCGGCACGGGTCTCCTGAAAGGCGGCTACTTCCCCATCGAACTGTTCGGCCTCACCGGCCCAAGGCGCGAGACCCTGGACCATGCCACCGGCGACCGTCCCGTGGTCCTCTACGACGACTCCGGCCACAGCCAGTGGTGCAACACCGCGGCGCTGGGCCTCCTGGGCATCAACGAGCAGACC
>CAIYZX010000571.1 GCA_903930745.1 uncultured Chloroflexota bacterium
GATGTACTCGCGGACGCCCTGCTCCGTCTTCACGTCCGCACCGGGGAGGCGCTCGCGCTTGATGAGGGGCTTGAACGCCTCGGAGTTGAGGATCTCGCGGCCGCGGTGGAAGCCCTCGATGGAGATCTTCCAGTCGTAGGGATCCTGGAGGAACGCGGGGTCGATGGCGGGGGCCACCGTGGGATCGGCGGAGGTGATCGTCACGGAGCCGATGCTCTTGGGCCGCAGGTTGCAGGTGTTGATCGTGACGCCGTGGCCCTTGATCTTCATCCGGCCGTGGTCCACCACGTAGGCGGGCAGGCAGTGGATCTGGATGTCCGGCGAGCGGACGTCGCTGCTGGACCGCAGGAACGCGCCCGCCTCCGCAACGCACGCGGTGACGGGGCCGGTCTTGTAGAGCAGGTACTGGATGCCGTGGCGGGCCGCCTTGTCCCAGCGGTCCTCGCCGTTGTAGCTGACCGGGGCCGTCTCGGCGGTCAGGTAGACGTCCATGTGGTCCTGGAAGTTCTTGCCCACGCCCGGCAGGTCGTGGACCACGTCCACGCCCACCTTGCGGAGCTCGTCCGCGGGGCCGATGCCCGAAAGCAGCAGGAGGCGCGGCGAGTTCACCGCACCACCGGAGAGGACCACCTCGCCGCCGGCGTCCACACGGGCCTCGGCGGGCTTGCCGTCCTTGAGGTACTGGACGCCCACGGCGCGCCCGTTCTCCACGATGACCCTGGTGGCCTGGGCGTGGGTCTCCACGACGAGGCTGGCGCGGCCCTTCGCGGGCTTCAGGAACGCGGTGGCGGCGGACTCGCGGCGGACGTTGCGCTGGGTGACGTCGTAGTAGCCCACGCCGTCCTGCTCCGCGCCGTTGAAGTCATGGCTGAACGGGACGCCCAGGCTCTGGACGCTGCGGACGAAGCCCTTGGTGAGCGGGTTGTGGCCCACCTGCTCCGTGACGTTGAGCGGGCCACCCGTGCCGTGGAACTCGTTGACCAGGCGCTCGTTGTTCTCGGACTTGCGGAAGTACGGCAGGACGCCGTCGTAGCCCCAGCCCTCGTTGCCCAGGTCCCGCCACTCGTCGTAGTCCAGGCGGTGGCCGCGGATGTAGATCATGGCGTTGATGGACGTGGAGCCGCCCAGGGTGCGGCCCTGCGGGTAGTGCATCCGCCGGTCGTTGAGCTCCGGCTGCGGAACGGTGGAGAAGCCCCAGTTCACGTCCGGGCTGGTGAGCTTGGTGAAGCCCGCCGGCATGTGGATCAGCGGGTTGCTGTCCGGGCCGCCGGCCTCGAGGAGGAGGACGCGGTTGGACGGCTCCTCCGACAGGCGCGAGGCGACGACGCAGCCGGCCGCTCCGGCTCCAACGACGATGTGGGTGTAGCGCTGGCTCATCTGGGTCTCCGGGAACGCTGGGAGGGACAGGTGGTCAGTGGACGGTGCGGGGGTGGGGTGCCGGGCTCAGACGATCCCGGACTTCTCGGCCACGCGCAGGGCCTGGGCCGCAACGGTGAGCGCCGGGTTCTGCGCCGCGGACGACGGCAGGAACGAGGCGTCCACGACGTAGAGGTTCTCAACGTCGTGGGAGCGGCAGAACGGGTCCAGCACAGAGGTGGCCGGATCGTCGCCGAAGCGCAGGGTGCCGCACTGGTGGGCCACGGCATCGATGCCCAGGCGCCGCGTCTGGATGATGGGGTAGCCCGCGCGCATCATCGCCCTGGTGAGGTTGCGGACGAGGCGCTTGTGGGCACCCACGTTGTTCGCCTTCCAGGCCATGATCGTGCGGCCGGAGGAGTCCAGCATGATCCGGTTGTCCGGGTGCGGCAGGTCCTCGCTCATGATGTACCAGTCCACGCTGCGCCCGGCAATCTCCTTGAGCGCGGGCGTGGGCAGCCAGGACACGGACGCGGAGAGCATCCCCGGCTGGAGCTTGCCAAGGAGCTGGCAGTTGCCCGCCGGCAGCCTGGAGCTGTCGTCGCCGAAGTACCAGTCGTTGATCGCCAGGGTCTTCTGGAAGACGCTGGTGTTCTGCTTCGGCCGGACGGCCAGCATCGCGGAGTTCACGTGCATCATGAACCCGCGGCCCACGAGGCCGGACGAGTTGC
>CAIYZX010000572.1 GCA_903930745.1 uncultured Chloroflexota bacterium
CCGGGCTCCCCGATGCCGATGCGCAGGCGCGAGTACTTCTCCGTCCCCAGCTCCGCGATGATGGATCGCAGCCCGTTGTGGCCACCGTGCGACCCGGACTCGCGGAAGCGCAGCTTGCCGAACGGCAGCGCGAAGTCGTCCGCGATCACCAGCATCTCCGCGAGCGGCACCCGGTTGGACGCGAGGAGCTTGCGCACCGCCACGCCGGAGTCGTTCATGTACGTCTGGGGCTTGGCGAGGATCAGCTCCAGGCCCTTGTAGCGCAGCTCGATCACGGACGAGGCGTCCCGGTTCCGCCCGCGCCCGGACCGGCCCGCACGGTCCGCAAGCCGGTCCAGGACCATCCAGCCGATGTTGTGGCGGGTCTCCTCGTACTGGCCGCCCGGGTTCCCCAGGCCCACGACAAGCTTCACGTCCGCTGGTGTCCTCTTTGACGTCTCCTGGCCGGGCGGGCAGCGCACGGGCGCGCGGCCGGACACGGCGAACGGCCCCGGGAACGCATCCCACGGGGCTAGAGCGGCATGGTACCGCGCCCCTGCCACGCGGCACTTGCGCCTCGCAGCACGCCCATCCAACGTTGCGCTGCGCCGCGAGTCACGCAGCAGGTGTCCGGGGCGTCACATGCGCGGCCGCAGCGAGCCGAGTACCCACGGGCCTCCTGCACTGACCCGGCCCGGCCCCGCACCGCGGACCTCGAGGAGAGAGCGATGATCGGCGCAATGGGGGCGCGTCCCGCGGCCACCCAGGCCGCGAGGCATCCGCAGCACGGTCCACGCCGCCGACGCACGGCGCTCCATGACCTGGCCGTCCTGGTCGCGATCAGCGGGCTCCTCGTTGGCTGCGCGAGCCCCACGCCGTCACCGTCCGGCACCCCGGGCGCCTCCACGGGCCCGGCCACGTCCGGGAGCCCCACCGAGACGACCGCACCGAGCGCCACCCCCGGCGTCACGCCGCTCCCCACCGAACCGCCGGACACCGGCGAGTGGGCGCCCGTCGACGCGACCCCGGCCCCCGCCGTCGCCACCCTCGTGGCCGCACGTGCCACCAGCGCCGGCGTCCATCCCGCCAGCTCCTTCACGCTGACCGCCCTGGACGGCTCAGACGCCGTGGCGCTCGCGAAGCAGCTGGTTGCGGAGCCCTCGGTCACCTTCACCGCGAGCGCCGGCCCCACCAGGGACACGGCCGTGATCCGCCCGCGGGGCGGCCTGGAGCCGGGCGGCGTGTACCGCGTCCGGCTCGTGACGCAGGACGGGACCGTCCGCGCCGCGTGGGCCGTGCAGGCCGTTGGCCCGCTCCACGTCAGCCACACGATCCCCGGCAACGAGTCCACGGATACGCCGCTGGACGCGGGCATCGAGATCACCTTCGACCAGGCGGGCGTCACGCCCCAGGCGCTGGAGCAGCACCTGCAGATCGTCCCGGCGATCACGGGGCACGTTGAGGCCTCCGGCCGGATGCTGGCCTTCGTCCCGGAGAGGCCGCTGGCCAAGGCCACGCTCTACATGGTCACCGTGACCAAGGGCCTGCCCCTGGGCGACACCGGCATGACGCTGGAGCAGCCGTACACCTTCGCCTTCGAGACCGGCGGCGCACAGGCGACCGGCCGCACCCTGTCCGTCTTCCACACCCTGGTCCAGGCAAGCCCAAGCGAGCGGCCGATGGTCGTGGTGGGCGTGGAGCGCGAGGAGATCTACGACGAGAACGGCGAGTACGTGGGTCCCGCCGGCGATGTGCCCACGCAGATCGCGGTCAACGCCTGGAGGCTGGCGAGCGTGGATGCCGCCGTGGACGCCTGGGCCGCACTGCGGCGCTCTCCCGAGTGGGCGCGCCACGCGGCCGCCGTCCTGGACACCACCTCGCTGCCGCGCGTCCTGACCGGCAACGTGCCGATGCACCCGGTCAACGGCACGGATGACTGGCAGTACCGCGTGCAGCTGCCCAACCGTCTTGCGGCGGGCTACTACCTGGTGCAGGTCACCCTGGACGACATGACGCGGTCCATCGTCCTCGAGGTCACGCGTCTCGCGGTCTTCACGCTGGTGACCGAGACGGACACGGCCGCCTGGGTGAACGACACGGTCACCGGCTCCGCCATCGGCGGTGCCGCCATCACCATCCTGGGCACGCGCGTTGGCACCACCGGCGCCAATGGCGTCGCCACCGGACCCACCCCCAGCGCGCTCCTGGCGGAGACCAGCGAGGCCCAGGAGGCCGTGCTGATCGCCCGCTCCGGCAGCCGGTCCGTCTTTGTGCCCGTGGGCGAGAACATGTGCGCCAAGTGCGACGCCGGCTCCTACGGGGCCATGACGGACCGCTGGTGGCACATCTTCAGCCTCAACCGCTCGCAGTACCGCAGCACGGACACCGTGCTGGCCTGGGGCGTGGTCCGCAACCGCGCCACCGGGGCCGTCCCCGCCTCCGTCACCGTCCGCCTGCAGGCCTGGTCCGACATCACCAGCGAGACCACGGACCTGGGCACCTACAAGGCCACGCCGGACGCGGCGGGCGTCTTCACGCTGCGCATCCCGTTCAAGGACCTGCCTCCGGACGACTACGCCGTGCGCCTGGACGTGGACGGGGCGGAGATCGCGTCGCAGGGCATCACCGTGGCGCCCATCACCAAGCCCAGCTGGTCCATGACCATGCGCCTCAGCCGCCACGCGATGCTGTCAGGCGGCAGTGTCCTCGTTGGCATCAACGGCCGCTTCTTCGAGGGCACGCCCGTGGCGGGCGCCAAGATCAACGTCACCACCGGCGACAGCGACGCCCACGGCACGCTGACCACGGACCTGGCGGGTGCCGGCAGCCTCCGGCTCCGCATCCCCTGGAGCGAGGACTACAGCGACAGCGCCTGGTACATCTCCTACATCCACGCCCGCCCGGCCACACCGGAGGAGGGCTCCATCGAGACCGGCGCAGACATCGCCCTCTTCCGGGCGACGGTCCTGCCCAAGGTGACCGTCAGCTCCACCGAGGCTCGCGTCCTGGTGTCCGGCACGGTCAACGACGTCGCGTTCTCCCGCTTCGAGGACCCGGATCTCACCAGCCTGTATGACGTGGATCCGTACGGCAGCGTCCGGGGCGGTGGCCAGGTGCAGCTGCACACGGTCCGCAACTGGACCACCACCTACCAGTCCGGAACCACGTACGACTTCATCACCAAGCGCACGGTCCCTGTCTACGAGACCGAAGAGCACAGCCGGGACCTCGGCTGGCAGACCGTCGTCGCGGACGCGAGAGGGCGCTTCTCCTTCCGGCTCCCGGCGCTTGCGGCCAACGAGCGGTACGAGATGACCGTCCGCGCGCAGGACGCGGCAGGACGCTGGGCACCGGTGAACGAGTCCGCCTACACCGCGTACCCGGACGAGACCCCGAACACCTGGACGTCCATCGAGCCCAGCGTCACCGCGGGCGAGGATGACGGGGCCGACCCGGAGGCCGGCATCGGCGAGACCGTTGGCCTGGACTACACCGGCGGCGTGGTGCAGACCGCGGGCAAGCGGGTCCTCTGGCTCGAGACGGCCCGGGGCCTGACCAAC
>CAIYZX010000573.1 GCA_903930745.1 uncultured Chloroflexota bacterium
GGCGCAGCTTCCCGGTCACGGTGGTGACGAGGTGCTGGACCGCGGCCGTGCGCTCCGGTCGGAGCAGGCGCGGGACGCGGACCGACCCGGGCTCGCAGACGCGCCCCAGGTCGTTGCGGAGGACGTCCACGATCATCACGTTCTCCGCCTGGTCCTTGCGCGAGGCCACCAGCTCCCGGAGCAGCGCCCGGTCCTGGTCCGGCGTCCGGCCGCGCGGCCGCGTCCCCTTGATGGGGTCCGTGCTCACGTTGCCCTCCGCGTCCACCGCGAGGAACGGCTCCGGCGAGGCGGAGAGGAGCGCCCGCGGGGCGCCCGTCACGGGCGAGGGGCCCAGGTCAAGGTAGCCCGCGAAGAGGGCGGGATCGCCGGTGCGGAGGCGGCGGAAGACCGGCCACGGGTCACCCTGGTACGGGGCGGCGAGGCGGCGCGTGAGGTTGGCCTGGTAGATGTCACCGGCCCCAATCCGGGCCTGGACCGCGCGGACCTGCTCCATCCAGCGCGCCCGGGACGTTGCCGAGACGAAGGCCTCCGGCGGCGGGAGCTCCACGGCACCCGCGTGGTGCGGGATGGGGCGGGGATCCGGCAGGCGGCCGGCGAGGAAGGCCTCCACGTGGCCGCGGACCCACTGCTGCCGGCGGCGGGCGCGGTCCTGGTCGCCGTCCACGGTGCGGACGCCCACCCAGGCGCGGCCGGTCCGCCGGTCCCAGGCGATCGCCCAGTCGTGGAGCGCGAGGCGCATGACCGGGAGGTGCTGGTCCACGCGGGCCTGCTCCGGGAGGCGCTCGAAGCGGCGGCCCAGGTCGTACGAGAGATAGCCGGCGAGGCCGCCGGTGAACGGGGGCGCGGTGGGGTCGCCACCGGCGGGCGCGCGGTCCAGCCGGGCCAGGAGCGCGCGGGCCTCCGCGAACGGGTCCGCACCCTCGGCGGGGGCGTTGAGGACGGCCACGGGATCGGCGGTCAGGAAGCTCCATCGGCCGGTCCGGCCGGGGCGGGCGCTCTCGAGGAGGGCCAGGCCCGCGACGTCGCGGAACGCCTCGGCGGCGTCCATGGGCGCCACGCGGTCCAACGCGGGCAGGCGGACCGGCAGCGGGCCGGTGGCGCGCTCTGTGCCGGAACGGGGTTCCCTCTGACTGGACACGGGGCGATGATAGGCGCTGTCGCCCCGGGGGATGCACCCGGAAACCTGGATCTCGGAGACGCTGACGACCGTGCCGCGCGCCATTGACCTCGGCCTCAGGATCGGGCTGCTGCCGCCCGGTCCCCTCGACGCCATCACGGACGTCCCCGGCGTCCTGGTCGGCCACACCACGCTGATCGCGGGTGACGGGCCGATGGACGTGGGTCACGGCCCGGTGCGCACGGGCGTGACGATCGTGATGCCGCACGAGGACGATCCCTGGACGGAGCCCGTCTTCGCCGGCTGCCACCGCCTGAACGGGAACGGCGAGCTCACGGGTCTCGAGTGGGTGCGCGAGTCCGGGATGCTGGGCGGGGTCATCGGGATCACGAACACGCACTCGGTGGGCGTGGTGCGCGATGCGCTGGTGGCGCAGGCCGCGCGGGCGAACGCGGGCCGGGGCGTCTTCTGGTCGCTGCCGGTGGTGGGCGAGACGTACGACGGGGCGCTCAACGACATCAACGGCTTCCACGTCCGCGCGGAGCACGTGGATGCGGCGCTGGCATCGGCCGCGTCCGGTCCGGTGGCCGAGGGGAACGTGGGCGGCGGGACCGGGATGATCCTGCACGAGTTCAAGGGTGGGATTGGGACGGCCTCGCGCCGGGTGGCCGATGAGCACGGCGGCTGGACGGTGGGCGCGCTGGTCCAGGGGAACTACGGGTCCCGGGAGCTGCTGCGGGTGGACGGCGTGCCGGTGGGCCAGGAGATCCCGAAGACAGACGTGCCCAGTCCCTGGGATCACGAGGAGGCGCTCTATGCCGTGGGCGGCGGGGGGCGCGTGACGGCCGATGGGACGCCGACGTCGTCGGGCCCGTCGTCGGCTCCGGCCTCGTCGTCGGCTTCGTCGGCCTCGGCTTCTTCTTCGGCCTCGTCATCGGCTGGCGGCCAGGTGGGGCGTGTTGGCCCGAATGGCGGCTCCATCATCGTGATCCTGGCCACCGATGCGCCGCTGCTCCCCGGCCAGTGCGAGCGCCTGGCGCAACGGGCCGGTCTGGGTATCGCGCGGATGGGCGGGATCGCGTCCAACGGATCGGGCGACATCTTCCTTGCCTTCGCCACCGGCAACCGCGGGCTGGGCATCACCGGAACCGCCGCCGATGCGCGGGTCACCGTTCCGCTCCGCGGCGTGGTGGATGCGGCCCTCTCGCCGCTCTTCCAGGCGGCCGTTGAGGCGACCGAGGCGGCGATCGTGAACGCCCTGCTCGCCGCCGAGACCATGACCGGCCGCGACGGGATCACGGCGCAGGCGCTCGATCACGACCGGCTGCTGTCCATCATGGCCCGCTACGGGCGGGGCCCGCGCGCGTGAGGTTCCCGCGGTGGGCGCCGTGACCC
>CAIYZX010000574.1 GCA_903930745.1 uncultured Chloroflexota bacterium
GACCCGCGGAGCGCTGGCCACCGGCCGCCTGGCCACCCTGGCGGGGCGCCGGACCCGCGCCCGACGCGGTGGCACCGCCGGCGAGGCGCAGGCGCTCACCGGGCATGGCCAGGACCGGGCGCGACCCGTGTCCGAGGGCCGCCGACGAGACGTGCGGCATGAAGGGCCGGTGTCCGGCCCCGCCGTGGCTTGGGCCGTGCCCCTGGTGGACGACCACCTCGGACGCCTCCGCAGCGGCATGGACCATCGGCCGGCGCGGCCCACGGCCACCGCCACGCGCCACACCCCGCTCGCGATGGCCCGGGTCACCGGACCGCATCCTGATGGGCTCCGCCCGGATGGACCGGTCAGGGGTGAACCCCTCGATGGTCTCCGACGGCAGCTGGCGCCCCAGCAGCTTCTGGATCTCCCGCAGGAGCGGCGTCTCGTCCACGCACACGAGCGAGATCGCCTCACCCGTCTCGCCGGCGCGGCCGGTTCGCCCGATGCGATGGACGTAATCGGCCGCCACCATCGGCAGCTCGTAGTTCACCACCGTGGGCAGCTGCTCGATGTCCAGGCCGCGCGCGGCGATGTCCGTGGCCACGAGGATGCCCACGCGGCCCGCCTTGAAGTCGTCGAGCGCCTTCACGCGCTGGTTCTGGCTCTTGTTGCCGTGGATCGCCGCGGCCGGGATGCCGTCATGGCCGAGCTGGAGCGCCAGGCGGTTCGCGCCGTGCTTCGTCCGGGTGAAGACCAGCGCCTGGGTCACGCGGCCCAGCGCCACCAGCTCGCGCAGCAGGTCGCGCTTGCGCTCGCGGTCCACGGGGATCACCACCTGCTCCACGAGCTCGGCGGCGGTGTTGCGCGGCGCCACGTCCACGGATGCCGGGTCCACGAGGAAGCCGGAGGCCAGCTCGCGGATCTCGTCGGAGAAGGTGGCGGAGAAGAGGAGGTTCTGGCGGCGGGGCGGCAGCAGCGCGAGCACCTTGCGGATGTCGCGGATGAAGCCCATGTCCAGCATGCGGTCCGCCTCGTCCAGGACGAGGATCTCCACGCGGGACAGGTCGATGGTGCCCTGCGAGACGTGGTCCAGCAGGCGGCCCGGGGTGGCCACCACGATGGGCGCGCCGCGCCGGAGCGAGGCCACCTGCGGGTTGAAGCCCACGCCGCCGTAGATGGCCACGGACGTCATCGGCCGGTGGCGCCCGTACGTCCGGACGCTCTCCTCCACCTGGAGCGCAAGCTCGCGGGTGGGGGCGAGGACCAGGGCGCGGACCGGGGGCGTGGGGCGGGTGGCGCGGCCGCCGCCAGGGCGGGCGGAGTGGGTGCCGTGCGCGACGCCGGCGCCGGGATCCGAGTCGTGGAGACGCTGCAGCATCGGCAGCACGAACGCGGCGGTCTTGCCGGTGCCGGTCTGGGCGCCCGCGAGCAGGTCGCGGCCGGCGAGGACGATGGGGATGGCCTTGGCCTGGACGGGCGTGGGCTCCGTGTAGCCCTCGTCCGCGACGGCACGAAGATAGGCAGGGGCCAGCCCGAGGCTGTCGAAGGTCATGGGTGCAGTGCTCCTGGTGGCCCACCCGCGCGCCGCACCCTGCAAACAGGTGGCGCTGGGACCGGTCAGGGCATCTGGTGAAGTGGGATCAAGATCTGCGGCCAGGTGGCCGGTGGGCGCAGACCGGGGGCGCCCGCAAACATCGAAGGGCCGGAGTGTACCCCACGCACGGGACCCGCCTACGAAACCGGGCCTTGCGCGAGCGGCGAGACCCGGTACCCTGACGGCTCGCGGCGCCCCGGAGTGTGGGCGTGCCTTCCGTCCAGCGTCCCCCGGAGAAGCCCGTGCACCTCGTCCCCGTCCGCGCGCGCATCGTTCGTCGCGCCATGTCCCTCCTGCTGGCCGCCGTTGTCGCGGGCCTGGCGCTACCGGCATCGGCGGTCCCGGCGCGGGCCACGGACAGCGTTGGCGCCTGCGGCTTCAACGGCTCCGGCACGCCCGGTGACCCGTTCCATATCGCCACGCCCGCGGATCTCACCTGCCTCAAGGACAACAGCGCCTACTGGGCGTCCGACTTCACGCAGGACGCGGACCTGGACATGAGCGGCGGCCCGGCATGGACGCACGGCATCGGCAACGACGCCACGCGCTTCACGGGCTCCTACAGCGGCGGCGATCACAGCATCACGGGCCTTGGCCTGGTCATCGCCGACGCGTACGAGGGGATGTTCGGCTACCTGGACAACGCCGCCATCGGCGCCCTCACGCTCTCGGTTGCGGTGGTCCAGCCGCCGAGCGCGGACAGCATCAACTGGGTGGGCGGGCTCGCGGGCTACATGGCCGGGGGCAGCTGGATCGCCGACGCCACCGTGACCTCGAACATCGGCACCACCGGCGCGCTGGCCGCCAGTGCCATTGGCGGCGTGGTGGGCGGCATGGACGATGTCGTGCCGTCGTACCTGAGCAACGTCCATGCCACCAGCAGCATCACCCTCAACGGGCTGTCCGCGGGGCACTCGGACGGAATTGGCGGCCTGGTGGGCTACGCCTACGCGGGCACGATCATGGACTCCAGCGCGGGCGGGTTCATCGACCTCCACACCGCCCAGGCGACCGCCTCCTCCTTCGTGGACGTGATGAACGTGGGCGGCCTGGTGGGCACCGGTACGAACCTGACGATGTCCAACGTGAGCGCCGACATGCAGATCACGCTCCAGGTCACTGGGGCCAGCGGGTACCGTGCGCACGTGGACGCCCTCGGCGGCCTCATCGGCAGCATCGTCGGCGGCCTCATCACGGACGCCGTCGTCACGGGCTCCGCGGGCGTGTACACCACGGGGTACGCGGACGACGCGGGTGGCCTGGCGGGCTTCGCCTCGGATACCACGGTGACCCGGGCGAAGGCGGCCTTCGCCCTGGACCTGACGTCGGCGACAGACTCGAGCAACTATGTCGGCGGCCTCGTTGGCACGGCGAACGGCGGGATGTACACCGCGGTGGGGGCGGACGCCTCCATCCACCTGACCGAAGCCGTCGCCGGCCAGGAAGTTGGCGGTCTCTTCGGCCATACCGGCAGCGGCGGTGCCGGCGCCTTCAGCCTCTTCGACGGCTACGCCACCGGCTGGATCCGCCAGAGCGGCATGGCCAAGGTGGGCGGCCTCATCGGCTACTCCGTCGGCGGCACGATCTACAACAGCTACGCGGCGGTTGGCTACCCGGCGGATCCCGCGACGGGCGGCCTCATCGGCAGCAACGACGGCGGGAACCCGCTTGGCGTGGCACCCACGTCCTTCTTTGACGTGGACACGTCCGGCACCAGCACCGCTGCGGGCGACACGGCCACAGCCCACATCGTCGCCCTGGGCACCGCGGCGCTCAAGGAGCACGCCACCTTCGCCATCGGTGGCACCGGCCCGGGTGGCGACTTCACCTCCGCCTGGGCGATCACCGACGGCTGGACGGCACCGGGCGGCTCCAGCACCTGGGGCATCTGCGCGGGCGCCAACAACGGCTTCCCGTACCTGCTCTGGGAGCACGCCACCAACCCGTGCGTGCGCACCCTGACGGTGGAGCCATTGGCGAACGGCTCCGTCACCGCGTCCCCCGCGGGCATCAACTGCCCGGCGGGTGATTGCACCGCCACCTATGTCTACAACGCCGCGGTCACACTCACGGCGACCCCGGACAGCGGCTACTACCTGGCCAGCTGGACGGGCGCGTGCAGCGTGCTCACCACCACCTGCGACCTCTCGATGGACGTGGACCGGACGGTTGGGGCCACCTTCCTGCCGATCGAGCTTCCGGTCATCACCACGGCACCCGCGGCCACGCTGCGGACCGGCGTGGCAGTCCCGTCCGCGTCGGTGGCCTCGGCGATCCCGGTCACGGTGACCTGGGGCGCCTCCGCCGGCAGCTCCGCCACCACGGGCTACACGCTGGAGGTCTCGAAGAACGGCGGCGCGTACACGTTCGTCGCCGAGGTGGCGGCGCCTGCGACCTCCACCAGCACCACGGTCCCCTCCGCCGGCACGTTCCGGTTCCGGGTCACGGCGCACAGTGCCTATGGCGACAGCGCCACCCTTGCCGGTGCGACCCGCTCCGCCCGGCTGGTCCAGCAGTCCGCCACCACCGTGAAGTACGCGGGCACCTGGACGGCCGCCTCGTCCACCGCCTTCTCCGGCGGCTCGCTCAAGTGGTCCAAGACGGCTCGCTCCAGCGCCACGTTCACGTTCCCGGGCTCCCAGCTCGCGCTGGTAGTGGACCGGGCCGCGCTCCGCGGCAAGGTGACGATCTCCGTGGACGGCGCGAAGGCGGTCCTGGTTGACCTCAAGGGCACCACGGCCCACCGGTACATCGCCTGGCGCTGGTCCGGCGCGTCCAAGACCCACACGGTCAAGGTCACCGTGCTGGCCACGGCAGGCCGCCCGCGGATTGACCTGGACGCGTTCGTCACCCTCAAGTAGCCGGGGGGCGCGGGGGGCGCGGAGGCGCGGAGGCGCCGACGCGCGCTCGCGCCTCAGCGCACGATGGGGAAGGGGAGCCCCTCGGCGAGGACCTGGAAGGACGTGGCGGCGAACGAGCCGTCCGGGCGCACGTCGAACCGGTTGCGCTGGAGCCGCTGGTCCACCACCAGCACCAGCTCCACGTGGAACCCGTCCGGCGTCTGCTCCTCGACAGGTGCCATGTCCGGGGCATCGGCGAGCAGGCGGGCCTTCGCACCCTCCTCTGACGCAGAGCCCGGCCGCCACGGCAGGTCCGCCACGTCCGTGACCACCCGAACAGCCACCATGGCGCCGCGGGTGAGGGCGAGGTACGCCTCCACGTAGGCACGCGCGGTGGCGGGGTCGCGGAGCCGTGCGCCCCATGCCGCGACGAGCTCCGCCCAGGCGGCCTGGTCCGCGGTGAGGACGCCAACGGAGCCGTCCGGCCAAGCGCCAACGATGCGCTGCTGCGGGTGCGGCCCGGCGTTGGACAGCACCCGCCACGCCACGCCGACGGGCATCCCCGGCACCGGCGCCTCGGTGACGGACGCCACGCCGTCGAGGACGGCCTCGGCCAGCGGCTCGCCCACCGCGATCGCGATGGCCCGCGCGTCCGGCTGCGGCGCGCTCACGAGCCCGCCCCGGGGGTGGTGTGGACCTCGTCCCACTGCTTGCCGTAGAAGACCGCGTAGCTGTTGTTGTCCGTGGAGGTCACGAACGTCCCGTCGTGGAACCAGTTCGTGACCTCGCCATCGCGGGTAGCCTTGCGGCACGCCTCGTTGATCTGCGCGGTGGTCATCGTGGGGTTCGCGGCCTTGAGCTGGTCCCGCTTCGCGTAGAAGGCGTCCAGGTAGCGCTTCTTGAGCGCGTCCGTGACGCCCGCGCCGCCGATGTCCGCGCCGGTGGCCTTCGTCGCCGACATGCCCTCCACCTGGCGGACCACCGCCTCAGCCTCGTCCGCGATGGACGCCTTCACGTAGTCCTCGCGGCTGAGGTTCTCGCGGCTGGCGCTCTTGCCGGACTTGTAGGTGTCCGCGTGCTGGGCCTCGTGCATCATCACGAGCGCCGCGCCGCCCACGGGCAGGGTCTTGTTGATGAAGATCTTGCCGCCCTGGTGGTACGAGCCCGACCCGGCGTACTCGTAGTCCACCGGCACGTCCCACTTCTTGATGATCGCGCGGGCCCACTTGCCGGTGTCCGATGCGTCCAGCGTGGTCTCGATCGCCGTCTTGCGCGCCTCGCCGGTGAGCGCGGTGGTGCCAGTGGTCCCGGTGGTGCCGGTGCCCGTCGCCGGCTGGCTGTCGGCGGCCGGGGATCCGTCCGAGTCACCGCCCTGTGCAGGCTCGGCCGCAGCCGGTGCCGCGGTGCCGGTCGCGCCGTCCTCGGTGGGGGCACCAACCTCCTCGTTCGTCGTGGGGGCGGGATGCCGCTGGACGACGAGGCCCGAGACCGCCCGATTGCCCGCGGTCCGCTGGAGCTCCAGCACGTCCGCGGCGCCGTAATGGTCCAGGGCGACACCGTCCGGCGAGGCCGCCGCCGGCCCGTGGGACGGGTGCCGGTCGGGGGCCGTCCGAGCTGCGGGCGCCCCGGCTCGCTCGTCCGCCGGGGTGGCGCCCGTGGGGGCGCGGTTGGCGCGAATGCTCATCGCCTCCCATTGTCTGCAGTCGCCTTCCGGGGTCCAGTCCTCTCCGTGACGAGGTGTTGCCCTTTCGGGCAGTTCTCCCGATGGCGCGGCGGTCAGCCGCGCAGGCGGCGGCCGATCCCCTCCTGGCGGCGCGGGGCCGCGGGCAGCTCGCCGTCCACCAGCAGCACGCCGTCCCAGCGCCAGCGCGGCAGAACCTCCCGGAGACCCTTGCACCACGAGCAGGTGCACCACGCGTAGGACTTGTCCAGGCGAGCCGGAAGCGGCCAGCGGAACGCGGACGGATCCAGTGACGAGGGATGATCGGGACGGGGTGCGTCCAAGTCCGGGTCATACCCGGCGGCCACGTTGCGGGCGGCGAAGAGACGGCGCGCGATGACACGCTGCCGTGCGGCGCGCCCTTCGGCGCGCGAGGCGGGATGACCCATGTCGGAAGCCCCTGTGCCTGCGGCACTGCCCGACGGGCCTGTCCCGACGGGCTACCGCGGGCTGGGTGCCCCGCGGCGAGGGGCGCAAGCGAAGTGCGCCATGCCTGAAGTGTCGGCGGCGAGGCCCTGCGACACAAGCCTCCAGGTGGTCCTGACCTGGCAGGGCCGTGTAGGACTCGCAGCACATGGAGATCGCCGTCTGGCCCGGGCCTTCGGGCATCTCCTCTCTCAACAGTGGCAGCGGCCGTTGGCAGTATCGAGCGCATCAGCCGGCGGTTCGTGCCGCCCTGATCCGCCCGCCGCCCGGAGGTCCGCTCGCCGTGCCCATCGCCGCTCGTCTCCGCTCCCTGCTGCCCGCCGTCGTCATGGCGGCGCTCCTGCTCCCCGCTGCCTCCGCCCCCGCCGAGGCGGTGGTTGAGCCCGCGGGATGCGCGATGAGCGGGGCCGGCACGGCTGAGTCACCGTTCCTCGTGGCCACGGGCGATGACCTCGCCTGCATCGACGGCAACGTCTCGTACTGGGGCTCGCACTTCGCGCAGACCGCGGACGTCTACCTGTCCGGCGCAGCCTGGACCCATGGCATCGGCACCGAGGCCACCGCGTTCACGGGTGCGTACGACGGCGGCGACTTCACGATCAACGGGCTCGCCTTGGAGCCCGTCACCAGCTACCAGGGCCTCTTCGGCAACGTCGCCAACGCCGCCATCTCCAACGTGCGCGTGAACGGCACGATCGTGATCGACTCCCCGGACCAGGTCCAGTGGGTTGGTGGGCTGGCGGGCTGGGCCGCGGCCTCCACGCTCACGGACGTTCGCTCGTCCGTGAGCATCACGGCGCGCGTGGGATATGCCGCCGGGTACGCCGGCATCGCGGGCGGCCTGGACTGGAACAGCAGCACGCTTACCGACGCCTGGACCAACGGCGACCTGGACGTCACGGTCAAGGAGGGCAACGCGGAGTGCATTGGCGGCGTCGTCGGGTGCGGGTATGCGGGCACGCTGGTCCGGCCCACCGCCTCGGGCGTCATCAACGTCACCATCTCCGCGGGCGTGCCCGCGACGAGCGCGCAGGCCCAGGCGATGTCCGTGGGCGGCATCCTGGGCTTCGGCCAGGGCATGACGATCACAGACGCCAGCGCGACGGTGGACATCACCGTCAACAACACGACCACGGGCGGTGGGCGCGGCACGGCCAGTGCCATCGGCGGCATCGCCGGCTACCCGACGCAGACCACGATCTCCGGCGCCGTCGCCAGCGGGACCATCGACGCCACCACCACGGACTGGATCGACGGCATTGGCGGCCTCCTGGGCGCCGAGACCGAGACCGCGGTGACCGAGTCGCACGCCGGCGTGACCATCACCGCCACGTCCGGGGGCTCGCACGTCTGGAACGCCGGCGGCCTCGTCGGGATCATGTACGCGGGCAGCCTGGCGCGCGTGAGCTCCGACACGACCCTTACGACCTCGGGACCGGACGGCGCCACCTCCGTTGGCGGCCTCGTCGGCGACATGTTCAGCAACTCCACGCCGCCCTCCATCACGGACGCCTACGCCCGCGGATCCATCTCCGCGCCGGGCGGCACCGAGGTTGGCGGCTTCATCGGCTACACGGTCGGCGGCACCATCTCCCGTGCCTACACCACGGTCAGTGTCTCCGGCGCCACCATCGTGGGCGGTTTCGCGGGCGACATGAACAGCGACCTGCCCACCACGATCACCGCGTCGTCCTTCTTCGACACCCAGGCCACCGGTCTCGCGGACGACACGGCCACCGGCGAGATCGTGGGAATCGTGGGCACGGACACGGCGACCATGCGCCAGCGCGCCACCTACGCCACGGGCGGCGGGGAGGGCCTGGCCGCCTGGACCTCGGCCTGGGCGATCACCGCCGGCTGGGCGGCGGCCGCGGACAGCACGGACACGTGGGGCATCTGCGCCGCGTACAACGACGGCTACCCGTTCCTCCTCTGGGAGGTGCCCGCGGACCCGTGCTTCGTCACCCTCGCCGTTGACGCGCCGTCCAACGGCACCATCACGGGCACCGGCATCGACTGCCCGGGCACCTGCGAAGCGCAGGTTGCCCCCGGCGCCCAGGTGGAGCTGACCGCCACGGCGGACTCCGGCTACCAGTTCGACGCCTGGACGGGCCAGTGTGCGGGCGAGATATCCACCACGTGCTCGTTCGTCATGGAGCCCGGCGCGACGGCAGGGGCCACGTTCCTGCCCATCGCCCCCAGCTTCACCACCCAGCCGCGCGTGCTCTTCCGCACGGGCGTCATCCTGCCCACCGGCATCGCGCCCGCCATCCCGGTCGCGCTCTCCTGGGGCGCCACGGCCGCCGCCGGCACCATCACCAAGTACGAGGTCTGGCGCTGCTCGGCCGCGCCGTGCGCTGATGGGTCGTGGGTGGCGGTCACGCTCGCCTCCGCCACGGCAACCTCGGTCAACAGCACCGTCCCGTCCGCGCGCAAGTTCTCGTTCCGCATCAAGGCCACCGCCAGCACCGGCGCCTGGACGATGATCGAGTGGCCGCCCACGGCGGCCCGCGTCGTCCAGCAGTCCAACACCGCCGTCAAGTACGCC
>CAIYZX010000575.1 GCA_903930745.1 uncultured Chloroflexota bacterium
TCTCGTACTACGCGGAGGTCACGGACGCCGCGGGCTCCGTGCGCCGGCTGCCCGCCAAGGGGACGGGCTCCATCACGATCGCCGTGTGCGAGAACGTGGGCCCGGTCATCACGGCCAGCTCGTCGTCGGGCAGCTCGCTCTTCGAGGACCCGTTGTTCGTTGGCACGTGCCAGACCGCCACGAACATCCTGGCGGTGATCAAGGACCCGGACGGGGTGGCCTCCGCCACGCTCTTCTACAAGGTTCCGGGCGCCAAGTCCTTCGCGCAGAAGGGCATGGACAGCCAGCAGATCAAGGGCAAGTGGTACGCGAACCTGGACACGCTGGGCGATGCGATCTCCATCCTCTCGCCGCC
This sequence comes from uncultured Chloroflexota bacterium, assembly GCA_903930745.1. Lineage (GTDB taxonomy): Bacteria > Chloroflexota > Limnocylindria > Limnocylindrales > CSP1-4 > CAIXZV01. The sequence continues at coordinate 356 of CAIYZX010000575.1, forward strand.
CAGCGATCCGCTGCAGTGGTACGTGAAGGCCTTCGACAAGAAGGGCGTCGCAGCCCAGACGAAGACGTTCACCACGACGGTGAAGCACTGCGATACCGAGGCCACCGGCCAGATTGCGGTATACCCGGGTGCCAACTGCAGCCAGCTGGCGATCCTTGCCTCGGCTCTGTTCAGGGACCCCGACAGTGCCGCGGGCGCGCTGAGCGTCGTCTACCACTGGACGGTGACGGACCAGAACGGCAAATCCCTGTCGGGGACGATGTCCGGCGTGTACACCGCCAAGGGGTCCTACAACGGCCAGCAGGCAGTGGACGTGAGCAGCCTGAACTGGAACCATTTCATCTACGTGTACGCCGTCACCACGGACGCGTACGGCGGCACCACGAAGACGTCGACGGCCACCGCCAACCAGAACTGCGGCTGACGCGGGCCGCGTGCCCCGTCAGTCCTCGAAGACCACCATCTGGCGCGCGGCCTGGCCGGCACGGAGGCGGTCGAACGCGTCCTCCAGCTCGGCAAGGTCTAGGCGCCGGTCGATGAGTTTCTCGATCGGCAGCCTGCCCTGGAGGTACATCTCCGCGTAGCGCGGGAAGTCCACCGCCGCCACGGCGGACCCGTAGTTGGACCCGATGATCCGGCGCCCGCCGTCCACGAACGGGAAGGCCTCGAAGGACGCGGACTGGCCGTAGCGGGTGAGGCCCACGAGGCACGCCGTCCCGCCGGGCGGCAGCGCGGCCACGGCCTGCGAGATGGTCTCCGGCAGGCCGATGGCCTCGAAGACGAAGTCCGGGCCGCCGTTGCCGGCCGCCGCGCGGATCCCGTCCACCACGCCCTTCGGATCGTCCTTCGCCGCGTGCACCCAGTGGGTGGCGCCAAGCTCGCCCGCGAGCTCGATCTTCTGGCGGTTCACGTCAACCACGATGATCCGTGAGGCGCCCGCGATCTTCGCGCCCATCACGCAGGAGAGGCCCACGCCGCCAAGGCCGATGACGGCCACCGTGGCACCCGCGGGCACCGCCGCCGTCTTGATCACCGCGCCGACACCCGTGGAGACGCCGCAGCCGATGAGCGCGGCCACCTCCGGCGGGACGCCGTCCGGCAGCGGAACCACCGCGGCAGCGGGGACCACCTGGCGTGACGCCATGGTGCCGATGGAGAGGTAGGAGAGCACCGGCGAGCCGTCCGGGCGGGTGAGACGGGTGGTGCCGTCCGTCATCGCGTGGCCTAGGGCGGGCGAGCCCGTGCAGATCCACTGGCGCCCCAGCTGGCAGTTGCGGCACGTGAGGCACGGCGCGTACCAGGTGAGCGCCACCGGCCGGCCGATGAGCTCCGGGTTGATGCCCTCGCCCACCGCCTCCACGATCCCGGCGCCCTCGTGGCCCAGCACGATGGGTCCGGGCCGCTCCCAGTGGCCGTCACGGACGTGCAGGTCAGAGTGGCAGACGCCTGACGAGGTCATGCGGACGAGGACCTCGCCCGGTTGGGGGACGTCCAGCGCCAGCGTCTCGATGCTGACGGGGTGCCCGGCGTCCGTGAAGACCGCCGCCCTGCTCTCGAACATCTCGCACCCTCGCTGATTGCCCGCGACCCCTCTGGCGCGGTGCCACGCCCATGGTGCCGTGTGCGGGGCCGCCGTGCGCCGCCCCGGTGCGTCAGCCGGTGTTCTGGAGCCCCGCGGCCACACCCTGGATCGTGGCCCCCACCACCGCACGCATCGCCGCATCGTCGCCGTCCGCGCGCTCCGGGTTGCGGAGGCGGCCAAGCACCTCCACCTGGATGGCGGACAGCGCGTCGATGTAGGGGTTGCGCAGGTCGATGGCGCGCGCCAGGACCGGGTGGCCGGCCAGGAGGTGGTCGCGCCCGGTGACGAGCAGGAGCATCCGGACAGAGCGGGCGAACTCCGCCTCGATCATCCCGCGGATCGCCACGGACTCCGCACCCGGCGCCAGGTCCGCGTAGCGGTGGAACGTGCCCAGGTCCGCCTTCGCGAGCGAGAGCTCCGCGTTGTCCAGGACCGAGGCGAAGAACGGCCAGCGCCGGTACATGTCCGCGAGGTGCTCCACGGCCTCGCGCCCGCCGCGGGACGTGACGGCCTCCAGCGCCGTGCCCAGGCCGTACCAGCCGGGGAGGTTGGCGCGGGCCTGCGACCACGCGAAGACCCAGGGGATGGCCCGCAGCGACGCGATGTCCGGGGCGGCGGGGCCGCTGCGACCGCCCCCGGGCCGGCTGGACGGGCGGGAGCCGAAGCCAAGGCCGCCGATCATCTCGATGGGCGTTGCGGCGCCGAAGAAGGCCGGGAACGAGGGCCGCTCGATGAGCGAGCGGTACGCGGTCCGCGAGATGGCCGTGAGCTCCGTCATGGTGGCGGAGCCAAGCGCCGCCGCCTCGTTGACCTCGCGGGCGTGCTCCGGGGCCACGGCGAGGAGCGCTGCCGCGGTGACCTGCTCCAGGTGCCGCTGGGCGATGGTGACGTCCGCGTAGTGGGCGGCGATGACCTCGCCCTGCTCGGTGAACTTGAGGCCGCCGTCCACGGACCCCGGGGCCTGGGCGAGGATGGCCCGATTGGCGGGACCGCCGCCGCGGCCGATGGCGCCGCCGCGCCCGTGGAAGAGCGTGAGCCGCACGTCGTGCCTGCGCGCGACGGCGACGAGCGCCTCCTGGGCCCGGTAGAGGAGCCAGTTCGCGGCGAGGAAGCCGCTCTCCTTGGACGAGTCCGAGTAGCCCAGCATCACCTCCTGCGCGTTGCCGCGGGAGCGGAGGTGGTCGCGGTACGCGGGATCCGAGAGGAGCTGGTCCAGGAGCTGCGCCGCGCCGGAGAGGGCGTCGTGGGACTCCAGCAGCGGGACCACGTCCAGGACGGGGAGCGCGGCCGGCAGCTCCTGCAGGGTGGCGGACGGCATGCCGCCGAACGGGTCCTGCTCCGCGGCCCGGCGGGCCAGCTCCAGGACATCCATGACGTCCTGCGGGCGGGTGGTGAACGAGATGACGTAGCGGTGGCAGGCGCGGACGCCGAAGCGGGCCTGGAGCCTCGCGACCGCCCGGAACGTGGCGAGGACCTCCGCGCCGGTGACGCCGCCCGCCACGGGGATCTCCGGGTCCGCGCCCTCCGCGAGCGCCGCCAGGGCCGCGCGGTGGACGCCCGCGTGCTGGCGCACCTCCAGGGATGCAAAGTGGAAGCCGAAGGTGGCCACCTGCCAGCGCAGGTCCGCGAGCTCGCCGTGGGCGACGCGGGCCATGCCTGCCGCCTCGAGCGCGTTGCCGATCACTGCGAGGTCGCCGTCCAGCTGCTCCGCACCGGCGTAGGCGCCCGTGCGCGGTGCGGTCTGGTCCGTGAGCACCGCCCGGGTCCGGCGCAGCCGCTCGGCGACGGCACCCAGGCGCTGGCGGAACGGCTCGTCCGGGAAGCGGCGCCGGAGCATCCGCGTGGTCTCCGGGAGCTCCTCCGCATCGCGCACCAGCGCGGACCCCAGCGCCCGGTCAAGGCGCTCCGCGGGGACGCGGGCGGACACGGTCTGGGCGAGGCGCTCGGCGACGCGCTCGTAGCCGCGCATGAGGTGCTCCGCCTGGAGGCGGGCGGCCTGGAGCGTGATGTCGGAGGTGACGCCCGGGTGGCCGTCCCGGTCCGCGCCGATCCA
>CAIYZX010000576.1 GCA_903930745.1 uncultured Chloroflexota bacterium
GGCCACCACCACCATCCTCGCGGACCTCGTGGCCCAGGTGGGCGGCCCGCTGGTCAGCGTGGAGAGCCTCGTGCCCAAGGGCGGCGAGGTGCACACCTTCGATCCAACGCCGTCGGACGTCCGGCGGCTCACGGAGGCGGATCTCGTGGTCCGCAACGGCCTGGGCCTGGACGACTGGCTCGCGTCCCTCGTCAGGGACGCCGGCGCCCACGCCCCCATCATCGCCCTGGGCGAGGACCTTCCCGGCGCCACGTATCTCTCGGAGGGGGACGAGGTGAACCCGCACCTCTGGCTGGACGCCGCCTACGCCCGCGCCTACGCCGTCCGTATCGCGGATGCCCTCGTGGCCGGCAGCCCCGCGGACGAGGAGGCGATCCGCGCCACCGCCGCAGCCTTCGACGCCCGTCTCGCCGCCCTCGACGAGGAGGCTCGCGCACGCCTCGCACAGGTCCCCGACGCTCGGCGGACCGTCGTCGCGTTCCATGACGCGTTCCCGTACTTCGCTGCGGCGTACGGCCTCACGATCGACGGAACCATCGTGGACTCGCCCGGCCAGGACCCGTCCGCGGCCACCGTGGAGCAACTGGTCGCCACGATCCGCGACAGCGGCATCAAGGCGATCTTCGCCGAGGCCCAGTTCGACGACCGCCTGGCGCAGGCCATCGCGGACGAGACGGGCGCAACCGTGGTCACGGACCTGTACACGGACAGCCTCGGCGACGCGCCGCTGGACAGCTACGAGGCCGTGATGCGCTGGAACGTGGAGCGGGTGGCAAAGGCGCTGGGCGCCCCGTAAAGGAGGTCGGGGGGACGGGGTTTCGCCGCGTACCCCCCACGAGGGAGGACCATCGGCGGCGGCGAATATGAAACCTTCGGGGGCTGTGCTGCCTCACAGGCGTACCACATCATCCCGGAGTCGCCATGTCGTCCCTCCTGCGTCCCGCTCCAATGGCCACCATCCTGCCGCTGCCCGCGGGGGTGTGCGCGTGCGCCTGAGCGTCACCACGCTCGTCGCCCTGGGCGCCATCGGCGTCCTGGTGGCGCTGGGCGTCACGGACCAGGTGCTCCCCGCCGCGGACCCCGGGGTCGCCCAGCAACGGCCCTGGCTCGCCGCCCGGGCCCTCGGGATCACCGCGTACCTGCTGCTCGCCCTGGAGGTTGGCCTGGGCCTCGTGCTCTCCCACCCTCGCAACACCGCCGCGTGGCACAAGACCCGCCAGGTCTTCCCGTGGCACGAGCTTGTGACCGTCTTTCTCGGCGCCTTCCTCGCGCTGCACATCGTCCTGCTGGCCGTTGACAGGTACGCCAACGTGGGCTGGCTGGGCGCCCTCGTCCCCGGCATGGCCGGCTACCGGCCGCCCGCGATCGCCGTGGGCTCCATCGCCATGTACGCGCTGATCTTCACGGCGGCGACCGCCAAGTGGACCCGGCTCCTCCCCGCGGGGTGGTGGCTGATGGCCCACCGGCTCGCGGCGCTGACCTTCCTCCTGGCCTGGGTCCACGCCGTGCTCGCGGGCACGGACGGCGGCGCCCTCACCCCGCTCTATCTCGCCACCGGCCTTCCGCTCCTCGCCGGGGTCGCGCACCGATGGTGGACCGCCCGGTCCCGCCCGCGGCGTGTCGAACCCGTGCCGGCCATGCTCCCCGCCACCCCGTCCCTGGCCACGCACGCTCAGGCCACCCTCTCGGAGGATCCCCGATGAACAGGCAGACCCTGGCGCGCCTCGGCCGCCGGGCCCTCGTGCTCGCCGCCACCGGTGGCGTCCTGGCCGTGGCCGTGGTCACGGTGCAGCTGGCCGCCGCCTGGCGCGCCGACATCGCCCCCCTGGACGCCCAGCCCGTGAGCGTCTCCTCGCTGGACGCATCCGCCGTGGCGGAGTCGGACCGGACGAAGGAGCTCACCGGCCAGGTGGAGGACCTCGCGAAGCAGCTGGACGATCTCACGGCCGCCGTCTCGGCCGCGGGTGGCAGCGTGGAGGGTGACCTCGCGAACGCCGCCGAGCTGCAGGCCCAGATGGATGCGGCCACGGCCAAGCTCACCACCCTGCAGGGCCAGCTCAAGACCGCCCAGGCCCGCCTCAAGGCCCTCAACGCGGCTGCGTCGAAGCAGGCTGCGCTGAACCGGGCCGCCAGGGCCGCCGCGCCGTCGGGAGGCGGGTCCGCCGGCGGCGGCGAGCGCGAGGATGACGATGACGATGACTGAGCGCACCCTGCCCCGGCTGCGTCTCGCCGGTTCCGTCAATCGGGCGGCACCGCAGACCACCAACGCCGGCTCCGCGGATGGCGGCTGCGCCGCCTCCGAGGCGAAGGCCCGTGGGGCCCAGGCCGAGGCCGCTCGCATGGCCGCCCGCCGCACCGAGGCAATCCTCTCCACGCCCGTCCGGGCCGGGATGCTGCTGGGCGCCTCCGCCGCTGTGTACGCCGTCACGCTGGCCGGTGTCAGCGGTCTCCAGGCCCAGCAGGACGCGGCCGTCATCGCGGCGCGCCAGCCGTCCGTGGACCGGATCTCGGAGGTCCGCGCCGCGAACGACGCGCTCGAGGCCGCCCTCGTGGCGGTCGACGCGAAGGCCCGCACCCTCGCCGCCGACTACGCCACCGCGGGCGGTGACATCAGTGTCTACCAGGCCCGCCTGGACGAGCTCGCAGGGCTCGTCGCCACCATCCAGGGCAGCGCGGCTGCCCTGCCCAGCCGGATCGCGCTACCCTCGGTGTCCATGCACGGCAAGGTGGGCTCCAGCAAGGCGCCCGCCACGTCGTCAACCACGGGTGCCTCCGGAGGCTGACCGTCTCGCGCACACTGGTCGGCGAACACAGCGAAGGCGCGGGCCCTGACCGGACCGCCGCCTTCTCGGCGCGTGCGCTGGGCTCGGCGCTCCGCTTCTCCTTCCGGGTCCCGGCGCTCGTCTCGGAGGCGGCCGCCTCCGAGATCGCCGAGCGTGCGTGGACCCGGATCCTGGCGGAGTTCGCCGCCGTGGACGCCGCCCTCTCCCGCTTCCGGGACGATTCCGAGCTGACGATGCTCAATCGCCTCGCCGGGTCCGACGTCGTCGTCCCCGTGTCGTGGCGAACCCGCAAGGCGCTTGCCGCCATCGACCGGGCATCGCGCGTGACCGGCAACCGGTTCGATGCCACGGTGCTGGGCACCCTGGAGCGCATCGGCGAGAAGGGCGCGAACCTCCATGAGCCCGCCGCATCCAGCCGCGGCCAGGGTTCGGGGACCATCGGTGACGCCGCGGCCCATTTCCGCGTGAACGTGCCGGACATGCCCGTGGACATGGGGGGCATCGGCAAGGGCCTTGCCCTGCGCTGGGCGACGAACGCGGTGCTCCCGATGCTCCCGCCGGAGGCCGGGTTTCTCCTGGAGGCTGGTGGCGACATGATCTGCGCCGGTGCACCACCATGGGAGCTCTGGCGCATCGGCATCGAGGACCCGGTGGCCGCCCCGGACAGCAACGCGCCGCCGCTGGTGGTCTTCGACGTGGGCCGGGGCGCCGTCGCAACCTCGTCCGTGCGCGTGCGCCACTGGATCGGGCCGGACGGGCGCCCCGTGCATCACCTCGTTGATCCACGGACCCGGGAGCCTGCGAGGTCCGGCCTCATTGCCGTGACCGTCGCCGCCCTGGATCCCGCGTGGGCGGAGGTCTGGTCGAAGGCGCTCTTCATAGGGGGCCGCGAGGCGATCGCGGCCGAGGCGCGAGCGCGCGGACTCGCCGCGTGGTGGGTGGATGACCGGGGTCGCCTGGGCATGACGCCGGACGCGCGTGTCCGCACGCTCTGGGCGGCCGAGGACCGCCTGGGCTAGCACGCCCGCCGGCTCACGCGGTGGCAGAAGCGGGCGCTGGACCGTGGCCGTCAGCCGGCGGCGGCGCGCTCCGCTTCGGCGGCCGCTGCGGCCTCGGCACGCAGCTGCGACGGCGTGGGCTCGCCCAGCGCGATCGCCAGCTCGTCTGCTGACGGGTAGCCCTCGCGGGCTCCGGCGCGCGTCACGGAGACGGATGCCGCCACCACTGCCCGGCGCACGGCCGTCTCCAGCGGAAGCCCGCCGGCCAGCGCTGCGGCCAGCGCGCCGTTGAGCGCATCACCGGCGCCCGTGGCGTCCACCGCCTTGACCTTCGGCGCCTCGATCAGCACGGCCTCGCCGTCCCGCGTCACCAGCATCGCGCCTGCGGAGCCCATCGTCACGAGGATGGCGACCCGGGCACCCGGGCCCTCCGCGTTGGTCTCCAGGAGATAGCGCGCCGCCTTCTCCGGGTCCTCGAGGCCCGCCGTGGAGCGGCCCGCGCGCTTTGCGTCCTCCGCGACCAGCAGCGCGAGCTCGCCGCGGTTCGGCACGACCACGTCCGCAAGCCCGATGACGGAGCGGTCAAGCCCGCCCGCCGGCGCCGGGTTCAGGATCGTCCAGGCGCCACCGGCCCGCCCCAGGCGCAGCGCCTCACGGGCCGCCGCGGTGGGGATCTCGTGGGTCACGATCACGGCATCGCCGCGGTGCGGGTGCAGGCGGCCCAGCGCCATGGACACGTGCGAGGCGGTGAGGCCCGCGTTCGCGCCCGGCGCGACCGCGATCTGGTTCTCGGCCTTCGCGTCCACCAGGATCAGCGCCACGCCGGTCGCAGTCTTGTCCAGGGTCACCAGCACGTCCGTGCCCACGCCCTCGGTCCGCAGCGCGGCCCGCGCGTCTCCGCCGAACTCGTCGTCGCCCAGGGCCGCCACCAGCATCACGGGCACGCCGAGGCGCGCCGCCGCGACGGCCTGGTTGCCGCCCTTGCCGCCGTGGAAGCGCTTGAAGGTGCCGCCCAGCACGGTCTCGCCGGGGTGCGGGAGACGCTCCGTGGCAACCACGAGGTCGATGTTCACCGACCCCACCACAAGGACTCGTCCGCTCACGGACCCCCTACCGAACCTTTCCTCTGACCATTGGGTATGACCCGGATCCCGCGCGGGATCTACGAGCCGGTGATGAACTCGCCGCCGTCCACGCCGATGACTTCGCCGTTGATGAACTCCGTGCCGTCACCGCAGAGCGCGAGGATGGTGCCCGCCACGTCCTGCGGCGTGGTCATGCGGCCGGTGGGATTGCGCCGGGTGGCCGCCTCGATGATGGCGTCCTTCTCCGGGATCTTCATCAGGGCGGGGGTCAGCGTGACGCCCGCGCGGATGGTGTTCGCCGTGACGCCCGTGCCCAGGCGCGCGAGCTCCATCGCCAGCTGGCGGGTGTGGGACTCGAGGGCCGCCTTGGCGGACGAGACCACGCCGTACGAGGGGACCACGCGGGACGAGCCCTCGGACGTCATCGCGAAGATCCGCGAGCCGCGCCCAAGGAAACCGCCGCGCCAGAGGTCCTGGACCCAGTAGACGAGGCTGTTCGCCATGACGTCCTGGGTCATCTCCATCTTCTTGCGATCGGCGCCCGCCTTCGGATCCTCCGTGAGGAACGGGACCAGCGAGCCGAAGGCCAGCGAGTGCATGACCACCTTGACGAAGGGGTCGCGGCCGGCCGCACGGGAGGCGTCGAAGCGCTCGCGGAGCGTGGCCAGCGCGGAGGCGCGCTTCTCGTCGTCGGCTGCGTTCATGTTGATGTAGATGGCCTGCACGCCCTCGGCCTCGATCGCGGCCGTGATCTCCGCGACGTGGGCCAGGCCCGCGCGGAAGTCAAGGTGGATGCCGCAGATGTTGAAGCCGGCGGCGGCAAGCGTGCGGGCCGTGGCCTCACCCATGCCGGAGGAGGCGCCCAGGATGAGGGCCCAGCGCTCGCGATCGTCGGTCATTGCGGTTCTCCATCGTCTGCAGGGAGGTGGGCGGCAGGCGTGGCCGCGGGTGATGCGCAGTCTACCTCGCGCAGGGGGTTGACCATCGTCCGGTGGAGGTCTATTTTGGTCAATGCCTAACAAGCCGATGACCGAAACAGGAGGCCCGGCACGAACCAGGTCTACAAGGCCCTCGCAGACCCCACGCGGCGGCGGATCCTCGCGCTCCTGCGGGACCGGCCCATGACCGCGGGCGAGCTCGCGGGCCAGTTCCAGCTCTCGTGGCCCACGATGTCCGGCCACTTCAACGTGCTGCGCGAGGCGGGCCTGGTCCAGGCCGAGCGCGCCGGCACCAGCGTCACGTACCGCCTGAACCAGACGGTCCTGCAGGAGGCGCTGATGGCGCTGATGGACCTGTTCGGCGTGGACCCCACGGAGCGTCCGTCATGAACCTGCGCAACCTCTATCGCATCGGCGTCGTCGCGCTCCTCGTCCAGGCAGGGGTTGCGGCGTGGGCCTTCTCGCAGACCGGCCTCCTCGCCACCGTGCCCACCCACTGGGGCCCGGACGGCGAGGTGGACGGCTACGGCCCCGCGTGGCTCTCGTTCGGGCTTGTCCCGGTCATCTCCGTCGCCGTCGTGGCGATGTTCGGGCTGATTCCGCGCATCGAGCCGCGGCGCCAGAACCTGCAGCTCTCCGCCTCCGCCTACCGCCAGATGGGCGTGTCCGTGGTGGGGCTCATGACCCTGGTGGAGGTGGGTGTCTGCCTGGCCGGGACCGGGCACGACGTGCCGATGGCGCTGCTCATAGGGCTTGGCATCGGCGTCATGTTCATGGTCCTGGGCAACGTGATGGGGACCGTGCGGTCCAACTACATGTTCGGCGTGCGGACCCCGTGGACGCTGGCGTCCGATCTCTCGTGGGACAAGACGCACCGCCTTGCGGGCCGGCTCTTCTTCGTCGCCGGGGCGGCGCTGGTGGTGGTGTCGCTGCTGGGCAACCCGTTCCTGGTCTTCGGGCTGATGCTGGGCTTCATCGTCCTGGTGCTGCCGGTGACGTTCATCTACTCGTACCGGGTCTGGAAGGCGGACCCGGACCGGCGCCCCTCGTGAACCTCCCGCAGGGCGTGGACCTGCCCACGCTGCTCGCCCTGGGCGCCCCGCTCCTCCTGCTCCAGCTGGGACTGCTGGGCTTCGCCATCCGCGATCTGCTCCGGGACGACCGGCAGGTCAGGGGCGGGTCGAAGCCGATGTGGGCGCTGATCATCGTGTTCATGAACGTGATCGGGCCGGTGCTCTACTTCCTGGTGGGGCGCGAGGACGGGCCGGTGGGGCCGTCCGGGCCCGGGGCGCCCGGCTGGGGCAGCCCGCACGATCCGAAGCCCGCCCCGCCGCCTGCCACGACGCCCAGGCCCGCCGATGCCATCTCGTCCACGCCCGCGTCCCGGGAGGCGCCCACCACGCCTGCGCCGGTCGACGCCGATGCGCCGTCCGCGACGCCCCCGTCCGCACGTGCCCCGCGCCCCGATACCCCAGCCGCCACCGGCTCCGCCGCCGATGTCATCGTGGTCGCCGGGCTGACCCGCCGGTATGCCGGCGGCGTGCTCGCGCTGGATCGCCTGGACCTGCGCGTGCCCCAGGGCTCCGTCTTCGGGCTGCTTGGGCCCAACGGGGCGGGCAAGACCACCACGCTGCGGATCCTCGCGGGGCTCCTGGCACCCACCGCCGGCATCGCCACGGTCGCGGGCCACGCGGTCTCCACGACGAATCTCGCCGTTCGCCGCTCGCTGGGCTGGCTGGAGCAGGACCCGCGCGCGTA
>CAIYZX010000577.1 GCA_903930745.1 uncultured Chloroflexota bacterium
CTCCTCCGTCCGTGGCTACTCGGTCTCGTCGGGGACCGGCGTCCCGGACGCCTCAACGACGAAGGTGTGGTCAGGGTTCCAGGTCAGCTGGACCTTCTCCCCGCGAGCCCAGAGCTCGGACTTCGTCGCACGCTGGATGTTCTGCTCGTACACGACCAGCCGGGAGCCTCCCGGCGTCTCCACGAGGTACTGGGTGCTGACGCCGATGTAGGACGCGTCAACGACGACGCCCGCCATGTGGTTGTGATCCGCGGGAACCTGGTCCGTCATCTCCCAGAGGCGGATCTTCTCCGGGCGGACGCCCGCGGCAACGGCCCCGGGCGCCCGGAGTGCGGCCGCAGGGGTGCGGACCACCGTGTCATCGGCCAGGCGGACGGAGCCATGGCCCCCGTCAACGCCCAGCGCCTGGCCGTGCAGGAGATTGCTGACGCCGAGGAACCCGGCGACGAAGCGCGTGGTGGGACGCTCGTAGAGCTCCTCGGGATCGCCCAGCTGCTCGTACCGGCCCTTGTTCATCACGGCGATGCGATCGGACATCGTCATCGCCTCCTCCTGGTCGTGGGTCACGTAGATGAACGTGATCCCCACCTCCTGCTGGATGCGCTTGAGCTCAACCTGCATCTGCTTGCGCAGCTTCAGGTCCAGGGCGCCCAGGGGCTCGTCCAGGAGGAGCACCGCCGGCCGGTTGATGAGCGCCCGCGCGAGCGCGACGCGCTGCGCCTGGCCGCCGGAGATCTGCGTGGGCTTGCGCTTCTCGTAGCCCGGCAGCTCCACCAGCTGCAGCATCTCGGTCACGCGGGACTTGATCTCGCTGTCCTTGACGCCGGTGCGGCGGAGGCCGAAGGCCACGTTCTCGAAGATCGTGAGATGGGGGAAGAGCGCGTAGTTCTGGAAGACGGTGTTGACGTGGCGCTGGTACGGGGGGAGCCACGTGACGTCTGCGCCCTGCAGCTCGATGAGGCCGGACGTGGGCTGCTCGAACCCGCCGATCATCCGGAGCGTCGTGGTCTTGCCGCAGCCGGACGGGCCGAGGAGGCTGAAGAACTCCCCCTTGTGCACCTCGAGGTCGATGTGATCGACCGCCATCACATCCCCGTAGGCCTTCGTGACCTGGACAAGACGGACGTCGATGCTCGTCACTGTGGGGGTTCTCGCTCCAGGCAGGGTGGCGTTGACGGGGTGGTCGCGAGGGCGGGGACGGTCCTCGGAGCCTGCGCGCGACAGGGGCATTGCGCCCCATGGGACGGGACGCACGATAGGGCTGGTCCGGCAGGGGTGTCAAGGAAGGGAAAGCGCAGGCGTGTCCGGTGAAACGGTGCGAGATTCGCAGGGTCGACAAGGATCCAACTGCGAAGATCGCACGGATCCTGTGTCTGTCATCGCTGGTGCCGGCAGGGCCCGGGTCCGCGCGGCGGTCCGGCGAGCCCGCCGGCGGCGCCCACCGGGATGCGCCGGTACGATACGGCGCGCCGGACGCCGTTCCCCGCCCGGTCGGCCAGACACCATGGAGCGTGACAGAACCACATGAGCGCCATCACCGAGGCGGCCGTCCTCGCCGCCCTTCGCACCGTCCAGGAGCCCGAGCTGGGCGGCGACCTCGTCACGCGCAACATGGTCAAGGACCTGGTGATCACCGGGTCCGACGTGGCCTTTGCCATCGAGCTGACCACCCCCGCGTGCCCGCTCAAGGACCAGATCGAGGCGGAGGTCCGGCGCGCCCTGGCCCCCATCGGCGTGGCCAACATCGCCCTGGAGTGGACGGCCTCCGTCCGCCGCGCCTCGCCGCGCTCCGCGGAGCAGCTGGTGCCGGGCGTGAAGAACGTCATTGCGGTCGCCTCCGGCAAGGGCGGCGTGGGCAAGAGCACCGTGTCCGTGAACCTCGCGGTCGCGCTCGCCAAGTCCGGCGCCACCGTGGGCCTCCTGGACGCGGACATCACCGGCCCCAACATCCCCATGATGCTGGGCATCGAGGGCCAGCCGGTGGCCAGCCCCAACAACAAGATCGTGCCGCTGGAGCGCCATGGCGTGAAGGCGATCTCCATCCAGTTCTTCGTCCCCGAGGGCCAGCCCATCGTCTGGCGCGGCCCGCTCATCGGCGGCGCCATCAGCCAGTTCCTGCGGGACGTGGAGTGGGGCGAGCTGGACTACCTCGTGGTGGACCTGCCCCCCGGCACCTCCGATGCGCAGCTCACCCTGGCCCAGTCCGTGCCCATCAGCGGCGTGGTCCTCGTGACCACCCCGCAGGACGTGGCGCTCTCGGACCTCGGCAAGGCGCACTCGATGCTCACGCGGCTCAACGTGCCGGTCATCGGGCTCGTGGAGAACATGTCCGCCTTCGTCTGCCCGCACTGCGGCGAGGCGACGGAGATCTTCGGGCGTGGTGGCGGTGAGCGGTTCTGCCAGCAGCACGGGCTCACGTTCCTGGGCAAGGTGCCGCTGGACGTCACCGTCCGCCAGGGCGGCGACGCGGGCATCCCCGCCGTCGCCCAGCGCGAGCCGGGTCCCGCCGCCGTTGCGCTGGAGGCCGTCGCCGGTCTCGTCGCCGCCCGGATGAGCGTGCGCGCGGCCACCGCCCAGGCGCCCGTCCTCACCATCTCGTAGATCCGGTCCCCCCGGCGTCGGGGACACCCTCCGGCGTGGGACGGGTGGCGCGGGGCGGTATCATCGGCCCCGTACCCTGAGCACCGCACGTCGCCGCGGAGGACGACCGCTGGAACCCAACGAACCCGCGCCGGGCGCCGCCGGCGCCGCACCGCGAACCGAGCCGCCGGGTCTGCGCGCCCAGCTGCTCGCCGTCAAGGACGCCATCCTCCGGTTCGCCCGCGCCCACGTTGCGCTCGCGCGCGCGGAGGCGGAGCAGATCGGTGGAGAGATCGCCTGGCTGGCGGGCCTCGCGGGCCTGGCGCTCGCGCTCCTGCTCCTCCTGGGGATCCTCCTGCCGGTTGGCGGGATGCTGTTCCTTGGCGAGTGGATCCTCGGGTCCATCGGCTGGGGCCTGCTCCTGGGCTCTGAGCTGCTGATCGCGGGCGCCGTCGCCGCGGTGCTTGCGGGCCTCAGGGTGGCGGGTCTCGGGCGTGACCTGGTCGGCGCGCTCGTCATCGGCCTGGTGATGGCCGTGGTCCTCGGGCCGTCTCTTCCCAATCTGCTCTTCCGTGTGATCGGCGAGGCGTCCGCCCTGGCCGTGGATCCCGCCGTCCGCCCGCTCGTCGTGGGTCTCGCAGCCTGCGCCCTGATCGGCGGGCTCGTTGGGCTCGTCGTGGGTGCGCGCGCCGGCGGTGGCCGTGGCGCCTTCGGCGGGCTGATCGCCTTCGCGATCCTCGGCGCCCTCGCGGGTGCGTTCCTCGCCATCGACTTCGGCTGGCGCGTGGGCGTGGCCCTGGGCTTCGCCGTGGCGCTCATCGCGTGGCCGGTCCTCATGGGCCTGCGCGTGAAGGAGGCCGGGATCGATGCCGAGGTGCTCAAGGCGCGCTTCATGCCGCAGCGGAGCATCGATGCGGCGAAGGAGACGATGGAGTGGGCGAAGGCCAAGGTGCCGGGGATGGGTGGCGAATGAGCACCGAGCCTGAGACCGTGAGCACGGACACCCCGAGGAAGGCCGCCGTGCCGGAGCCGTCCGAGGCCGTGAAGGCCGCGTCCGCGGAGCTGGCCGCCTCGAGGTCCGCCGTTGACGAGGAGCTGGTGCGCCTGGAGGCGTCGTTCCGCGCCGCCATCGACGTGCCGGCCAAGGTCCGCAGGCAGCCGGCCAAGGCCGCAGGGCTCGCCGCAGGCGTGGGCTTCGTGGCGCTGGGTGGGCCGCAGCGCCTCTTCCGGGGCGCCAAGCGGGCGATCTTCGGCCCCGGCAAGCCGCTCCCCAAGTCCATGCTGCCGCGCGAGGTTGACGAGAGCCTGGGCCGCCTGGGCAGCGACGGGGACAAGGTGCGCGGGCTGCTGGAGCGCGAGTTCGCCGCGTACCTGCGCACGCACACGGAGCCTGAGCTGAAGAAGTCCACCAGCGCCGTCTTGGCCGCCACGGTGATCGCCGCGGCCCGGCCGTTCGTGCTTGGCTACGGGCGCCGCCTGGCGCAGGAGCTGCTGGCCACGGACGGGACCACGTTCGAGGAGCGCCTGGCCAAGGTCCGTGCGCGCCTGGGCGACGGCCCCTGGGCCGCCCCGGACCTCGCCGCGGTGGTGGAGGAGGCGAAGGCCGGGCTCAAGGGCGGCGGCGGCTCCTCGAAGCAGCCCCCGGCCAAGGATCCGGCCCCGAAGCCCAAGGGTGGCAGCCCCGGCGTCTGGTAGGCGAGGCCCGGGTTGACTCGGGTCACGCTGCAGACAGGCACTGGTAGGCGAGGAGGGGGTCGAACCCACACGCCGCTCACGCGGCACCGGCTCCTAAGGCCGGCGCGTCTGCCATTTCGCCACTCGCCCGTGCCCGGAGTCTAGCGCGGCCCGGCGAGGCGGCCGGCCCTGGGTCAGCGGTTGCCGGAGCCGAACCTGCGTGGCCCAAACCGGGAGCGACGAGCCGGGTGGACTCCAGGCGTGACCCGCCTGACCCCGTGACCCGCCTGACCCCGTGGTCATCCGTCAGCGATGACGGGAATCGGGGTCGCAGCTGCGGACCTCGAGGCGGATCCTGCACGAATGGGGCCGAGCTGCCCTGCTGGGGACCGGTTTCCCGTCACGGGTGACGGACCGACCGGGTGGTTCCCCAGCCGTGGGGTGCATGTGCCCGGCGAGCGCGCCACGCGCCCCCGGGCACCCCCACCGTCCTTCGCGGAGCCCGGACCCGCCATCCGGCCCGCCCACCCTATACTCCCCGGGCGATGAACGTGACTGCAACCCCCGCTCCCAAGAGCAGCATCCTCCTCGAGATCGAGGTCCCCTCCGAGCGCTTTGACCGCGCCATCCGCGAGGCCGCCGGGCGCCTGTCCCGCCGGACCCGCGTCGCCGGGTTCCGTCCCGGCAAGGCGCCGCGCCCCATCCTCGAGCGCGTCCTCGGCCCCACGGCCGTCGTGGACGAGGCCGTGGAGCAGCTGGTGCAGGTCAGCTACCGCGAGGCGATCATCGGCCAGGGGATCGTCCCCCTCACCAACGCCGACGTGGAGATCGTGGAGGCCGAGGAGGGCAAGGCCCTCAAGTTCAAGGCCACCGTCCAGGTCCGGCCCGAGGTCGTCATCGGCGACTACAAGAACTTCACCTTTGGCCCCGAGATCGAGACCGTTGACGCCCCCAAGGTGGACAAGGTCATCGAGGAGCTGCGCGACCAGAACGCCAGCCTCAAGGCCGTCGAGGATCGCGGCGCGCTGAACGGCGACTGGGCCGTCATCGGCTTCAAGGGCACCAAGGACGGGATCCCGTTCGAGGGTGGCACCTCTGACCGCATGCCCCTGATCATCGGCGAGGACCGCCTGATCCCGGGCTTCGAGGCCAACATCGTCGGCATGCGGCCGGGCGGGTCCAGGACGTTCGACATCAGCTTCCCGGCGGAATACCCGGAGCAGAGCCTGGCCGGCCAGCCCGTCCAGTTCGAGATCGACCTCAAGGAGCTCCGCGAGAAGGTCCTGCCGGAGGCGGACGATGCGTTCGCCCAGTCCTTGGGCGACTACGAGACCCTGGACCTCCTGAAGGCGGACATCGAGGAGCGCCTGGGCCGCAACGCCCTGGATCGCGCCCGCCACGAGTTCGCCGACAGGATCATCGAGTACGCCGTCGCCAACAGCACCATCGACCTGCCCGAGGTCCTCGTGGACCAGGAGGTCGAGGTGATGCACGACGAGTTCCGCAGCTCGCTCGCCCGCCAGGGCATCGGCGAGGAGGCGTACCTCAAGGCCACCGGCAAGACGGAGCGCGATCTCCACGAGGAGTTCCGCCCCAAGGCCGAGCAGCGCACCCGCATCCTCCTCGTGCTCACGAAGGTGGCCGAGGTTGAGGGGGTCGTGATCACGGACGCCGAGGTCGAGGGCGAGGTGGGCGCCGCCCGCGCCCGCTACCAGGACCCGAAGACCATCCAGTACTTCGAGTCCGAGCGCGGCCGCAACTTCATCCGCAGCACGCTGCGCCGGACGCGCGTCGTGGAGCAGCTCGTGGACGCGTGGCTCGCCGCGCACCCGGAGCACCCGGCGCTTCCGCATCTCGAGGATGACGCGCCGTCCGCCGTCGCCGCCGAGAGCGCGCAGGCCGCTGCCGCCATCGACGCGACGGATCCGGGTGCCATCCCGGACTCCATCGAGTAACCCTCAGATCCGCAGATCGTGACCGAGAGTCCGCAGGGGAGGCCCACGATGCTCGTGCCGATGGTCATCGAGTCCACCAGCCGTGGTGAACGCGCCTATGACATCTACTCGCGCCTGCTGCGCGAGCGGATCATCTTCCTGGGTGACGCGATCGACGACCACCTCGCCAACCTGGTGATCGCCCAGCTCCTGTTCCTCGAGAGCGAGGACCCGGAGAAGGACATCAGCCTGTACATCAACTCGCCCGGCGGCGTCGTGACGAGCGGCCTCGCCATCTACGACACCATGCAGTACCTGCGGGCCCCGGTCAGCACGATCTGCATCGGCATGGCCGCGTCCATGGCCGCCGTCCTGCTCTCGGCCGGCGCCAAGGGCAAGCGGTACGCGCTGCCGCACAGCCGGATCATGATCCACCAGGGCTCCGGCGGGTTCCGTGGCAACGCCCCGGACGCCGTGATCCAGATGAAGGAGTGGGAGCACCTGGTCCAGGTGAACCACGAGATCCTGGCGAAGCACACCGGCCAGCCGCTGGACAAGGTCATCAACGACACCAACCGGGACCTTTTCATGGGCCCCGACGAGGCGAAGGCGTACGGTCTCATCGACTCCGTGTACACGCTCACCGGCGACTCCCTGATCGCGCAGGCGCATGACGCCTCCGGCCAGGGCGAGCAGCAGGGCCAGTAGGCCGCGAGGTAGCAGGATGGCGACGTCCGGGTCCAAGGGCGGAGGCGGCAGCAAGGTTCCGTACCGCTGCTCGTTCTGCGGCAAGAGCCAGGAGCAGGTCCGCAAGCTGATCGCGGGCCAGGGCGTCTACATCTGCGACGAGTGCATCAACCTCTGCCAGGAGATCATCGAGGAGGAGATGCTGGAGACGCCCGCGAAGAAGGGCATCGCACAGCAGAAGCTCCCGAACCCCCGGCAGATCACGATGGCCCTGGACCAGTACGTCATCTCGCAGGAGAAGGCGAAGAAGGTCCTCTCGGTCGCCGTCTACAACCACTACAAGCGCATCAACGCCGGCAACGTGGTTGACGACGTGGAGCTCCAGAAGTCCAACGTCCTGCTCGTGGGCCCCACCGGCTCCGGCAAGACGCTGCTGGCCCAGACGCTCGCGCGCATCATCGACGTGCCGTTCTGCATCGCGGACGCCACCAGCCTCACCGAGGCCGGCTACGTGGGCGAGGACGTGGAGAACATCCTCCTGCGCCTCATCCAGGCCGCGGACTTCGATGTGACCCGCGCCCAGCGCGGCATCATCTACATCGACGAGATCGACAAGATCGCGCGCAAGTCCGACAACCCGTCCATCACGCGAGACGTCTCCGGCGAGGGCGTCCAGCAGGCGCTGCTCAAGATCCTGGAGGGGACCGTCGCCAACGTGCCGCCCCAGGGTGGCCGGAAGCACCCGCACCAGGACTTCATCCAGATCGACACCACGAACATCCTGTTCATCTGCGGCGGGGCGTTCGACGGGCTGGAGAAGTTCATCGAGGAGCGCGTGGGCAAGCGCGGCATCGGCTTCGGATCCGAGGGCCAGATGTCCCGTGCGGACCGCACCCGCATCATCGAGAGGCTGATGCCGGAGGACCTGCTGAAGTTCGGGCTCATCCCGGAGTTCATCGGCCGCCTCCCCGTGATCGTCACCCTCAACCCGCTCACCGTGGACGACCTCATGCGCGTCCTCGTGGAGCCGAAGAACGCGGTCACCCGCCAGTTCCAGAAGTTCCTCAACCTGGACAAGGTGGAGCTCGTCTTCACGGAGGGCGCCCTGCGGGCCGCGGCCGAGGTGGCCCTGGACCGCCGGACCGGCGCCCGCGCGCTGCGCTCCATCGTGGAGGAGGCGCTCCTGGACGTGATGTACGACATCCCGGAGCGGACGGACGTGCGGCGCTGCATCATCACCGAGGAGACCATCCGCGACCGCCGCGCCCCGCTGCTGCTCACCAAGAGCGACGTGGACAAGGGCGTGGACGAGACCAACTACGCGGCGTGGCTCGAGGAGCGCGGCGAGTCCGCCTGATCCGCCCGGGTCAGCCTTCGGCGGGGTCCTTCCGACCGCCCGCCCAGTCGCTGCGGACGTGGCCGATGTGCCGCCGCATGAGCGACTCGGCGCCATCGGCATCGCGGGCGGCCACCTGGTCCAGCAGCTCCGCGTGCTCGTGGAAGGCGGCGAAGACCCCCGGTGCATCGGAGAGCGTGCGCAGCCCGTAGAGGCGCGAGCCCTGGCGCAGCGACCGGACGATCTCCACGAGGCGCGGGTTGCCGGCCAGCGCCAGGAGCCCCAGGTGGAACTCCAGGTCCAGCGTCACGTGGGCGATCACGTCCCGACGCCGCACGGCGTCCTCGATGGCCGCGGCGATGGGCCGCAGGGCGTCCAGGGCAGCGGGGTCCACCCCGGCCTCCGCCAGGCGCCGGACCACCGGCACCTCCAGGAGCAGGCGCAGGTCCATCAGCGCGTCCAGCTCCGCGTCCGTGTGCTGGACCACGCGGAAGCCCTTGTTGGGGACCACCTCCACGAGGCCCTCCTTGGCGAGATCCAGCATCGCCTCGCGGACCGGGGTGGCGGACACGCCGAAGCGCTCCGCCAGCGACGGCGCGGAGTAGATCTCGCCCGGGGCCAGCTCGCCAGCCATCACCGCCCCGTGGAGGATCGCGGTGATCTCCTCGCGGAGGGAGCGGCGGGCCCGCAGGGGGGCGTCGAGGGCCGCCATGGCCGCTAGAGCTCGAACCCTTCGGGGAACGGGTCCTCCGGGTCGTACATGTACTGCGCGGTGCCCGTGATCCAGGCCGTGCCGGTGATCGTGGGGATGACCGCCGGGATGGTCCCGTTGGCGATCGTGGTCTCCTCCACGAGGCGTCCGATGAACGCGCGCCCGATGAACGACTCGTTCCGGAAGTCCTGGTTGAGCGGGAGCTCGCCGCGGGCGTGGAGCTGGGCCATGCGCGCGGAGGTGCCGGTGCCGCAGGGGGAGCGGTCGAACCAGCCGGGGTGGATGGCCATCGCGTGGCGGCTGCGGGTGGCATCGGAGCCCGGCGCCTGCAGGTAGACGTGGTGGACGCCGCGGATCTCCGGGTTCTCCGGGTGGACCGGCTCGTCCGCCAGGTTGATCGCGTCCATGATCGCGAGGCCCGCGGCCAGCATCTCGTCCTTGTTCTCGCGAGACCACGCAAGACCGATGCGCTCGGTCTCCACCACCGCGTAGAAGTTGCCGCCGAACGCCACGTCGTACGGCACGTCGCCGTAGCCCGGGACCGCCACGGTGCGGTTGAGGCCCACGGAGAACGAGGGGACGTTGGTGATCGTCACGGCCTTGGCGGCACCGCCCTCCACGCGGACGTCCGCGATGACGAGGCCGGCGGGGGTGTCCAGGCGGATCCGGGTCACGGGCTCCGTGACCTCCACCATGCCGGTCTCCACGAGGACCGTGGCGACGCCCATCGTGCCGTGACCGCACATCGGCAGGCAGCCGGAGACCTCGATGTAGAGGACGCCGAAGTCACAGTCCGGGCGCGTGGGCGGCTGCAGGATGGCGCCGCTCATCGCCGCGTGGCCACGGGGCTCGTTCATGAGGAACTTGCGGATGTGGTCCATGTTGGCCATGAAGTACCGGCGCCGGTCGAACATCGTGGCGCCGGGGATCACCCCAACGCCGCCGGTGATGACGCGGGTGGGCATCCCCTCGGTGTGGGAGTCCACCGCATGGAAGACGCGGGACGAGCGCATGGATGCCTCCTACCGGGGATTGGAGCCGGGAGCGCCGATGGGGCCGTCGGGGTTGCCTGCGGCGAGGGCGCCGAGGGTGACCGGCCAGGCGATGGGGCGTCGGATGGTGGAGTGGAGATCGTCTGCGGTCACCTCGCGGCCGCACGCCTGTGCCACGAGGCCGGATGCGGCGTACCCGCAGACGCGGCCCTGGCAGAGGCCCATGCCGGCGCGGGCGAAGAGCTTGGCGGACCGTGCGTCCTCCGCACCCATCTCCGTGACGGCGTCGCGGAGCGCGGTGGCCGGGACCTCCTCGCAGCGGCAGACGGTGGTGTCGTCGTGGACCCAGGTGCGCCAGCCGGGCTTCACCGGGAAGGCGACGGGGAGCAGGTCCGCGAACGCGCGCAGCGGGGCGCGGAGGCGGGCCAAGGTCTTCAGGCGGGCGGGCGGCACCTGGGCGCCGGTCACCGACGCCGCCGCATGGAGACCTGCGATGCGGCCGTCCACCACCGCCAGGGCGGATCCACCCACGCCGCGGGCCTCACCGGCGACGAACGCGCCGTCGACGGAGCTGCGGCCGGTCTCGTCCGCGGTGACGGCGAGGCTGCCATCGGCGTCCATCGCCATCGCGCAGCCAAGGTCCGCGGCGAGCTCCACCTGGGGTGTGAAGCCGTAGCCCGTGGCGACGGTGTCGCACGCGACCTGCTCCTCGGTGCCCGGGATGACGCGCCACTCGGCGTCCAGCGCCGCGGTGGTGACGCCGGTGACCTCCGTCTCGCCGTGGGCGGCGATCACGGTCCGGCGGGTCCGGTACGGCACCCGGTTGCGCAGGAGCGTGGCCATGTAGCCCGCGCCTTCGATCAGCTTTGACGCATTGCGCGCGGCCGTCACCGGGTGGCGCAGCATGGCGGTGGGGCTGCCGGCCTCGTAGACGCCCGCCACCTCCGCGCCCGCGTGCAGCAGGCCAACGGCCACGGGGAAGAGGAACGGGCCGGTGCCCGCCACCACGATCCGCTTGCCGGCCACCACGCCCTGGCCCTTCAGCAGCGCCTGCGCGCCGCCCGCGGTGATGACGCCCGGGAGCGTCCAGCCGGGGAAGGGGAGCTGGCGGTCATAGGCGCCCGTGGCGAGGACCACCGTTCGGGCCCGGACCTCCGTGTCCGCGCCGGCGTGCACCACGTGGGCGATGAAGACGGCGGCATCCGCGGTGGCGGGGATGGCGGGGGTGGCGGCAGTCGAGGCGGAGCCTGCGGGCGCGAGGTTCGGCACGCGCTCCAGGTGCCAGCACGGGTGGTCCGAGAGGTAGGCGATCCGTCCGTCCGCGACGGCGGCGTCCAGCGAGGTGCGGAGGGCTCGGAACTTCCCCCAATCGTGGTGGAGCCGCCCGTCATCGCCGGCACGGTGGCGCCAGTACTGGCCGCCCGGGCGCGCGGCGGCATCCAGGAGCGCCACGTGGGCACCCAGGCCCGCGGCGGTGGTGGCGGCGGCAAGACCGGCGGGCCCGGCCCCGATCACCAGGACGTCGTACAGCACGGGCTCAGAGGGCGTCGTCGGCATGGCCCGCGCCCTCCTGGTGCTGCACGGTGTCGCCCTCGCAGACCTGCGTCAGGCAGGCGCGCCGCGATGCCTCGCCGTTGACCGTGACGAGGCAGTCGTAGCAGACGCCGATGCCGCAGAAGAGGCCGCGCGGCTTCCCCTCCACGCGGGTGGTGCGCCACGAGCGGATGCCCGCGGCCATCAGCGCAGCCGCGATGCTCTGGCCCTCCTGGGCCTCCATGGGCCGGCCGTCGAACGTGAACGCCACCCGTCCGGGGCTGGGGCTGAGAAGGCGGTCGCTCATGCGGCGGTCTCCGTGAAGCGGTCCGGGCGGAAGTGGGAGAGGTCGAACTCCGGGGTGACGCCCGCGGCCACCTGGGCGAGCACGCGGCCCGTGGCGGCGGAGAGGCAGATGCCCGCGCCCTCGTGACCCGCGGCGTGGATGAGGCCCGGCACGCGGGTGTCCTCGCCGATGACCGGGAGGTGGTCCGGGCAGTACGGCCGGAAGCCGAGGTAGGTGCGCAGGAGGCTCACGCCCGCGAGGAGCGGGAACACGCCGATGGCCTGGGCTGCGAGGCGGCGCAGCACGCCCACGTTCATCGCGCGGTCAAAGCCAACGCGTTCCCGCGACGCGCCGATGAGGATGGTCCCGCTCTGGGTTCCCTCCACCACCACGCTGGTCTGGATGCTGGCCTCGCCGGACGCGACGTTGGCCACGTACTCCGCGGTGTAGACCTTGTGCCTGATCAGCACGGGCAGCGGCTCCGTCACGAGGATGAAGCCACGCCGCGGCATGATCGGCAGCGGGGCGCCCGCGAGGGCCGCAACCTCACCCGCCCAGGTACCGGCCGCGTTCACGACCCACTTGGCACTGACCTGCGGCAGGGTGGGGGAGGAGGTGGTGACGCCGGTGACCCGTCCATCGGCCGCGCGCAGGAAGCCCGTGACGCCGGTGCCGGTGTGGACGGTGGCGCCGCGCTGGCGGGCCCGCCAGAGGAGCCGGGCGGTGGCCAGCATGGGCTGCACCTGTGCGTCCTGCGGATACCAGGCGCCGCCCGCGATGTCCCGGGAGACGTTGGGCTCAAGGTCCGCCACGCCGGCCACGTCCAGGTCCGTGACCTCCACGCCCGCCGCCCGCTGGCCGGCGGAGAAGGGGCGCAGGGCATCCGCGGTGGCCTGGTGCCGGGCCACGACCACGCCCTGCTTCGGGTCAAACTCGAAGCTGTCCGCCCCCAGGTCGTCAGCCTCCTCCTGCCAGAGCCGCCGGGAGAGGATCGCGAAGTCCAACTCCGCGCCCGCCCCCTTGTCCGAGAGGAGGATGTTGCCCTCGCAGGCGCTGGACGTGCCGGACGCGATCGTGCCGCGCTCCAGGACCATGACGCGCAGGCCGAGCGCGGTGGCGTGATACGCAATGGAGGCGCCCATGATCCCGCCGCCGATGACCAGGACGTCCGTGGTGGGTGTGCTCATCGCTCAGTAGTATGTCACACGACACAGGCCCGAAGCGGGACCAGACCGGGTACGCTGCGCGACAATGAACCGCCCGCAGCTCGCGATCTACGGCCTCCTCGCCCTCATCTGGGGCTTCTCGTTCCTGCTGCTGCTCCACGTCGTCCAGGCATTCGGCTGGGTGGGCGCGGTGGCGATCCGGTCGTTCGTGGTCTCGGGCGCCGTGGGCATCGCCGCGCTCCTCACACGCCGCCGCCTCGTGTTCAAGGGGAGCTGGCGGCTGGTCGCCGTCCTGGGCGCAACCACCGTCGCCGGGCAGCTCGTTGGCCTGTCCTTGGCCACCCCGCGCATCGGCACCGCCATGACGGCGCTGCTCGTGGCCACCATCCCGCTCTTCTCGCTCGTCATCGGCCTCGTCCTCAAGGTGGAGCACGTGAGCCGGACGTCGCGGATCGGGCTCGCCCTCGGCCTCGTGGGCACCGTCCTGCTCGTGGGCTTCCCGGCGGTGCCGATGACGCCGGACTTCCTGTTCGGCATCGGCTGCTCGCTCGCCGGCTGCTTCTTCGCCGCCTTCGGCTCCAACTGGGCGCGCTGGCGGATGGGCCACGTGGGCTCCTGGGAACAGACCGCGGGCGCGTTCCTCACCGCTGGCCTCATGACGTCGCCCCTGCTGCTGGTGGTGCCGGTCCCCGGGCCGGTCAACCTTGAGGCCATCGGGTACCTCGTGGCGCTCTCGCTGATCTGTTCCGCGCTGGCCTACACGCTCTACTTCAAGCTCGTGGCGGAGGTGGGGGCGACGCTCGCCATCAGCGTGGAGTTCGTGGTCCCGGTGGTGGCCGTGATCGTGGGCGCGCTGGTGCTGGGGGAGAAGCTCACGCCACCGCAGCTCCTGGGCGGTGCCGTGATCATCGCCGGCTGCTCGCTGGTGGTGGGGCTGCTGCCGCCGAGGCGGGGCCGGCGCACGGAGCCGGAAGGCGCCCCGGCGCTCGCGCTCGAGGGGTAGCGGGGGAGTCTCGGCTTGCGCGAGGTCTCGCCTGTGCGTCCCCATTCACGACTGAATGAGATCCGCGTCGCACCCGCTGGGTTCCGCGCCCAGACCGCTGGTTCTGTAGCGAGCCCGGCAGGTAGGCGCGCCGGTTCATGCAGCGGTGAATAGCCCCGCGGCTGCCGGGGCGGCCAGGGGCGCATGCGGCCCTGCAACCTGACCAAGGTCCCTGTTGCGATGGGCCATGGCCCAGTGCCGTCCTGCAAAGGGTCCCGGGCCATCGGGCCGGGTGGCCGATGGACTTGGAACGTTCCACAGGCGAGGATGTACGTACCGAACGAGGGGACGCAGCACCTGCGCCCACCGGATCGGGGTCGCGGATCCTGCGCCATCGGGGCGCACGAGCTTGGACCGCGGCGGTACGGCCACCGGCCATCGACCAGGCCTGCACAGACAGGCGAGACGGCGAACCGGGGCAAAGGGAGCGCACGCCATGTTCACCGAGAGCATCCTGATCGCCATCGACGAGACCCTGGGCAGCCGGTCCACCTGCCAGTGCGGCAAGGAGCTGGTCCCGGTTGAGGACAGCACCAGCCTCTGGCTCGAGTGCCCGGTCTACGTTGAGGACCACCGCCTCCCGGCCCGCCTCGTGCACTTCCTCGAGAACGCGTTCCATGACCGCCACCTGATCGTGAGCCGCCAGGCCGTCGCCTGACCCTCGTCGCTCCCAGGACCGTCCCGGCGCTGCAGCCCCGGGGCGGTTCTTTCATGTCCGTCGCGTGGCATCGGCCCCGGGGCCGATGGAGCCCGCACACCCGCGTGGTAGACTCCGCGCACTTCACGGCAGTGACCGAGAGGAGTAGGGCAGGGCAGCCCCACAGCGAGCGCGGGACGGTGCAAGCCGCGCGGTGAGGCCCGGTCCGAAGGTCGCTCGCGAGCCGTGCGGGAGGCGCCCGTTAGCGCGCCATGAGGGCACCGGGAGGCACCCGGCCGCGATGAGCGGTGCGGGCCCGGGGCTGAACCAGCAGGTGGCACCACGAACCCCGTTCGTCCGCTGGACGACCGGGGTTGTCTGTTTTCCGGGAGCATGCGAGCGATGACCGAGACCCTCGCCAAGGCGTACGCGCCGGCAGAGTTCGAGCACGACATCTACGAGCGCTGGCTGGCCGCCGACGTCTTCGCGCCGGACGGCGCGGGCTCTCGCGCGGACTGGACCAAGCAGCCCTTCGTCATCATCCAGCCGCCGCCCAATGTCACGGGCTCGCTGCACCTTGGCCACGCCCAGCGGACCACGGTGGAGGACCTGATGATCCGCCACGCGCGGATGGCGGGGCACCCGGCGCTCTTCCTGCCTGGCCTGGACCACGCGTCCATCGCCGCCCAGTTCGTGCTGGACAAGCTCCTCGCCGCCAAGGGCGAGAGCCGCGCCTCCCTGGGCCGCGAGCTGTACCTCGAGCGGATGGCCGTCTTCATCGAGGAGACGAAGAACGTCATCCTCACCCAGCAGCGCCGCGTGGGCGGCTCGTGCGACTGGGGCCGCCTCCGCTTCACGATGGACGAGGTCTCGTCCAAGGCCGTGCGCGAGGCGTTCCTCCGGCTGTACCGCAAGGGCCTGGCGTACCGCGCCGAGGCGCTGGTGAACTGGTGCCCGGGCTGCCGCACGTCCGTCTCGGATCTCGAGGTCATCCCCACGCCGGAGACCGGCAACATCTGGCGGCTGCGCTACCACCTGGTGGACGAG
The DNA here is from genome assembly GCA_903930745.1 of uncultured Chloroflexota bacterium. Classification (GTDB taxonomy): domain Bacteria; phylum Chloroflexota; class Limnocylindria; order Limnocylindrales; family CSP1-4; genus CAIXZV01. The sequence continues at coordinate 15,627 of CAIYZX010000577.1, forward strand.
GCGACCGGCCAGCCCGATCCCGATGCCACGATCACCGTGGCCACCACCCGCCCCGAGACGATCCTTGGCGACACCGCCGTGGCGGTCCATCC
>CAIYZX010000578.1 GCA_903930745.1 uncultured Chloroflexota bacterium
CGGCAGGTGACCGCCGAGCACCTCGCGGCCATCGAGGCGTGTGACCCCGCTGCCGTGGCGGCGACGGAGGAGCGGCTGCGCGACGGCGGGATCCGTGGGCTGGACTGCGGGATGTGCGGCATCGAGCCCGCGGTCCTGGGAGTCGCCGCCGCCCGGGCGATGGGCGCCACGCGCGTCTCCGTGCTGGCCTCCGCGACCTCCGCGGACGCCGGCGGAGCGCCGAACCGGACGGTTGGCTACCTCTCCTGCCGCTTCGACGTCCCCAGTGCTCTCGGCGCCCCTGGTGCTTCCGGCGCTCCCGGCGCGGCGGTGGCACGATAGCGGCATGCCGGACGCACCCGATCCAAGGCTCCACGTCCACCGCAAGGGCCCCGATGGCCGCATGGAGGTGGGCCCGGACTGGGAGACCCTGATCGACCGCCAGATCCGCGAGGCGATCGCGGCCGGCGAGTTTGAGAACCTGCCGTTCCAGGGCGAGGCGCTGCCAGACGACGGCAACCCCCTGGCCGGCGACCGGGACCTGGCGTTCCACCTGCTCAAGAATGCTGGTGTCGCGCCGCCGTGGATCGAGGACGACAAGGAGGTCCGCCGCCTCCTTGAGCAGCGCGAGGCGATCTTCACGCGCGCCACCGCGGATCCCGGGCCGTCAGCCTTCGCGAAGCAGCGTGACCGCGCGGCGCTGGGCGAGCTGGTCATCAGGATCAACGCGGCGATCGCGCGCGTGAACGCGGAGGCGCCCACGGACCGCCAGCACCGGCGCCCCCTCGTCTCCGCAGACGAGCTGGCGAGGTACGACGCCGCGGTTCGCCGCTAGGCAACCCAGGCGATCCGGCCGCGACCCACGGTGCGGATGATCTCCGCAAGGGCCGCGGGCGCTACGGCCACCAGCGCCACCAGGAGCCAGTCCGCGGTGGCCAGCGGCACGGCCCGGAACGCCTCCGCCACCAGCGGCACGTGGGGGATCACCGCCTGGATCAACACCGCGCCAACGCATGCCGCGAGCAGGAACCCGTTCACGCCCAGGCGGTGGATCGGGACCCGCAGGCTCCTGTTCCAGTACGCCCGCACGCACTGGCCGGCGACGAGGCACGTGTAGGCGAGCCACGCGGCGTGGTCCGGGCTGCCGCCGTACGCGAGCATGACCACGAGGGCGGCCACCGCCGTGAAGGACCCGGCCCCGGCGAGGCGCAGGAGCAGCCCGTTGTCCAGGAGCGGGCGCTCCGCGTGGCGCGGGGGGCGGCGCATGATCCCGGGCTCCGGCGGCTCCCGCTCGAACGAGATGGAGGTGCACAGGTCGATGAAGAGCTCCATCCACAGGATCTGGAGGGGGATGAGGACCTGGCGCTCGCTCACCGCGATCGTGGAGACCAGGATGAACCCAAGGAACGCGACGTGGGTGGAGAGCAGGAAGACCAGGCCCTTCTGCACGTTGTCCACGATGCGGCGGCCCTCCGCGAGGCCGTAGAGGAGGGTCGCGAACGAGTCGTCGCCCAGCGTGAGGTCCGCGGCCTCCCGCGCCACCGCGGTCCCGCTGCCCATCGCCACCGCCACGTCCGCCCCGTGCAGCGCAGGGGCGTCATTCACGCCGTCACCCGTCACGGCCACGATCCTGTGCTGCGCGCGGGCCGCCGCCACGATGCGCCGCTTCTGGTCCGGCGTGGACCTCGCCACCACGTGGAGGCCCGCCAGCTCCTCGCCCAGGCGCTCGTCCGGCCAGGTGGCCAGCTCCTCGCCGGTCACGATCCGGCCGGCGTCCAGCCCCGCCTCTGCCGCGATGGCGGCCGCCGTGAGCGGATGGTCGCCGGTCACCACCACCACCTGGATGCCGGCGCCGCGCGCATCGGCCATCGCCTCCGCGATCCCGGGCCGGATGGGGTCCGCGAAGCCCACGAGCGCCCGAAGCCGCCATGGGCCGTCATCCTCGCGCCGGGCCAGGGCGACCAGCCGCTCTCCGGCGGACGCACAGGCGTCCACGAGCTCGCGCCAGCGCGCCAGCCCGACAGCAGCGGCCGCTCCAGGCACGGTCGCCGCCGCCGCATCGTCTGCCACCATGCGGAGCACCGCCTCCGGGGCCCCCAGGGCAAGGCTCTCCACGTGTCCGGCGCGGCGCGCCGTGGTTCGCGATACGGGCAGCGCGTCGTCAGGGGGTGCCGCATCAACGAGGTTCGCGGCATCCAGCGCAGCTGAACCGCCAAGCTCCGCGACGGCCGCCCGCAGCGCCCGGGTGAACGAGCCCGCAGCCACATCCTCGCCTGGCCAGGCGTCCTCCTCCGCCCGGAGCGCCTCCTCCAGGAGGCCGGTCAGCTCCGGGCTCTGCTCCACGAGCCCGTCCGGCGTGCGCACGGATGAGACCACCAGCCGGTTCTGCGTGATCGTCCCGGTCTTGTCCGTCACGATGAGGTCAACGGCACCGAGCGTCTCCTCCGCGTTCAGCCGGCGAACCAGCACGCCGCGCCGCAGGAGGCGGTACGCGCCCAGGCCCAGGATCACCGCCAGCAGCACCGGCGGCTCCTCCGGGATCGCCGCGATGGCGGAGCTGATGCCGGCGAGCAGGTTCTCGCCCAGCGGGTGGCCGCGCACGAAGCCGATGCCGGACGTGAAGGCGATCAGCGCGATGGCCACGACGAGCAGGATCCGCACGAGGCGGTCCAGCTCCCGCTGCAGGGGGCTGCGGCGCCGTTCCTTCGTGGCGAGCCCTCCGGCGATCCGGCCCAGCTCCGTCGCGCTGCCGACATCCACCACGATGCCCTCGCCTCGTCCCCCCACGGCGGATGTGCCGCTGTAGGCGACGGACCGGCGGGCGGCCAGTGGGGCCGCCTGGGCGTCGGGCACGATCGAGCCATCCTCGGGCACGGACTCGCCGGTGAGCGCAGACCGGTCCAGGAGCAGGCGCTCGGAGCGCAGCAGGCGGATGTCCGCCGGCACCACGTCGCCCGCCTGCAGCAGCACGATGTCGCCGTGGACCAGCGTGGCCGCCGGGACCACGATCACGCGTCCGTCCCGCCGGACTCTCGCCGTGGGGGCGGTGGCCGCCCGGAGCGCCTCCAGCGCCCGCTCGCCCCGGTACTCCGTCACCACGTCCGCGCCAACGATGGGCAGCAGGCCCACCAGGACGAGCAGCCCGTCGCGGACCTCGCCAACCACGATGGCAAGGATGCCTGCAGCCAGGAGCATCAGCACGAAGGGCTCCGTGGCGGACTCCAGGACCATCTTCCAGACGGGCTCGCGCTCCCCGGCATCCAGCACGTTCGAGTGGCCAAGCAAGGCCCGACGCTCCACCTCGGCGGAGGAGAGGCCCGTGGCCGGATCCACGTTCAGCTGCGTCGCGACGTCCGCTGCGGGCATCGCGTGGAAGGGCACCTCGGCCAGGGTGGCAGGACCTGGCGCGAGAGGGGAATGGGTCACGGGATGGCGCCTCCGGGGATCGACGCGCGCGATGGGTACGCCGTCATCGAACACCCGACGCCGCGCCAGGGTCAAGCAACGCCCGGCCCGGAACCACCGGCCGACCGGGCGCCGGGACCCCTGCCGAATGGGGCTTGTATCACAGTGATATCATC
>CAIYZX010000579.1 GCA_903930745.1 uncultured Chloroflexota bacterium
CGTCAGGCGCCCGATGCCCGACGGTGCGCGAACCTCACCCAGGCCTCCGCCCGGTCCAGCGCGAACCGGTCCACGGCCTCCGGCGTGAACGCCACCCAGTCCTTGCCGCGCCGCGAGGGGCGCGTGTCGCCCGTCTTGAGCGCCGCCGCGCCGATCGGCCCGTCCAGCGGGACCTCCAGGGTCTCGTCCGTCAGCACGGCGATGATCCTGCCGCGCACCTCGTAGACCACGGACTCGCCGTCCCGGCGCCGCTCCACGCCGTCCAACTCGTCCGCGACGTCCCCCACCCGCTCGTCCAGGGACTCGTCCGCGGCCTCTGCCGCAATCTCCGAGGCCAGCGCGGCCTCGTCGTCGGTGAGCGGCGCGTCGTCATCGGCGTCGTCCGCCGCGTCCGCGATCACCGCGTCGGGGTCATGGACCCGCCCGTTCCCGCTGCCGTCGCCCATCGTGGTCTCCTCGTGCTCGTAGCTGGTGATCGTGCGTGGTGCCGTGGCGGTCGCCGTCAGCGGCCCAGGAGGGTGGATCGAAGGAAGGCCACGGTCCGCTCGAACGCGAGCTCCGCGGCCTCCGGCCGGAACGCGGTCCTCGACGGCTCCGCGAACCAGTGGCCCGTATCCGGGTAGCGGTGGATGTCCACGGCGCGGCCGGCCTCGCGCAGCGCGGCCTCGAGGGCCACGACGCCCTCCGCCGGCTCGAAGGGGTCATCCGCGGCGAAGTGGCCCAGCACCGGTGCCGCGGACGCGGCGAGGCTGGGCCCCAGCATGGTTCCGTAGTAGACGACCGTGGCGGCGACCGGGCGCTTCGCTCCGCACCAGAGCGCGTACGCGGCCCCGAACGAGAAGCCCACGACGCCGATGGCGGCCCCATCCGGCAGGCGCGCGGCGAGCGCATCGATGGCGCCCAGGACCGCGGCGTCCGCACCGGCCTCATCGGCCGCCCCGGCGAGGCGCTCGGCCTCCTCCACGTCATCCGTGACCTGGCCCGCGAACATGTCCGGCGCCTCCACCTCGAAGCCCGCGGCCCGAAGGCGATCCGCGAACGCCAGGACATCGCCGTTGCGACCCCACCACGCGTGCAGCACCACGACACCTGCGGCGGCGGGCATCACGCCGACGCTCCATCGCTCGCGCCCAGGACCCGCCAGGCGATGCGGGCGCCTGGGCTCGTCTGCCCGAGATCCGCCGCGAGCGCCTCGGCCGCTGCCGCCAGCCCGGTCTCCCCGGTGGCGCCCAGGCTGTCCAGGATGAAGATCGCGGAGGTGGTGGCGTCCGTCAGCTGGGTGCGCGCGCACTGGCGCCAGTTCCAGCGCCGGCACGTCACCCCAAGGTCGTCACGCCAGACCACCTCGCCCGGATCCGGCGACTCCACCACGGCCTCGCCGTTGGCAACCGTGTCGAACGGCTCGTCGCCAGTGGCACGGACCAGGCGGACCACGCCCTGGTAGCGGTCCAGGTCCTCCCCGCCAAGCGGAAGCCCGTGCCCGATGGAGATGGCGTTGTAGATGTCCGCCAGGCGGTTGATCCGCGGCAGTCCGTCCGGGACGCGCCGGAGGAGCGCCTCGAGGCTGTTGCGGGTCCGGGACGGCTTCGCACCGAAGGCCTTGAACGCCTCACGCCACTCGGCGACGTGGGGCTCCTCCTCCGCGGGCCGGTCGCCCAGGCGAGCCCGCGCGGCGGCTTCGGCAGCCACCAGCAGGGCCTCGCTGGCGGCATCGGACGGGCCGCCCTGCAGTCTCTCCGCGACCATCACCACGGCCCGGTAGTCCGGGCGCAGCGCGATGACCCCGGGGGCGACCCAGGCCTCCGCGAGGACCTGTGCGAGGCGCGGCGAGACCGCGTCGCTCACCGGCCCAGGGCCGCGAGGATGGCGCGCAGCTCCTTGACGTGGTCCGTGTAGTGATCCGCGGTCTCGCCCAGGAAGTACTCCTGGTTCTTGGCGTCCTTGATCCAGCGCGCCTCCGGGACCACCGTGAGGTAGCCGCGGAGCTCGCCTGCGGTGGTCTTGAAGGCCGCCCGGACCTCCTCAGCGGACATCGCCCGGAAGCGAGCGATCCCCTCGGCGTTCATCGCATCGCCCGCCTCCGGAGCGGACGCCCACTGGGCCTCCAGCCGCTCCATCGTTGCGCTCCTGGGGCCAACCGCCAGCTCGCGGGCCGTGGCCAGCGCCGCCTCCTGCCAGAGCACGATGTGCCCCAGCAGGTCACGGGCGGACCAGCCGCCGGCATCGGCCACCTCCACGTCCAGCTCGTCGTCGGAGAGCGAGAGCAGGGCCTCGTAGGGCTGCAGCGCGTCGTGCTCGTCCTGGAGCAGCGAGTAGGCGTCGAGGTACATGGGTTCGCGGTCTCCAGCGAGAGCGGTTGAGGGCCGGGCGGTGGACCGGGTCAGCCCCGGACCTGCGCCAGCATAGCCGCGGCGCCCGCATGGTCCGCGAACGAGGATTGCGTGCCGGGCCGGGTGACCGAGTCCGCGGCGAAGACGCAGCCCAGGCGCGCGGCATCCGCGGCGGACCAGCCCAGCGCAAGCCCGGACGCGAAGGCCCCCACGAACGCGTCACCCGCACCGGTGGTGTCCACGGCCGTGACCTTGACCGCCGCCACGCGCGAGACGGAGCCGCCCAGGGGCAGCACCGCGGCACCACGCTCGCCCAGCGTCACGATGAGCGAGACGCCCACCCGCCGGCCGAACGCGGCGATCCGGGCGTCCTCCGCCGCCTCGTCTCCGTCCAGCACGCCGCCGCCGATGAGCGCGAACTCGTGCTCGTTGGGGACCAGCCAGTCCGTGGCGGCCAGCAGCGCCGGATCCAGGTCGGCAGCGGGGGCCGGGTTCAGCACCGTGGGGATGCCCAGCGCTCGCGCCTCGGCGAACGCGGCGGCGGTCACGGTCTGCGGGATCTCGAACTGGCCCACCACGACGGACGGCCGCAGTGCACGCACCGCCTCCACGCCCAGCTCCGCCGGCACGGCGAGGTTGGCCCCGGGGACGATGATGATCCGGTTCATCCCCGCGCCGTCCACCCAGATGGGCGCCACGCCGGACGACCCGGGCACGCGGCGCACGTACGTGGTGTCCACGCCCTGGGCCGCGAAGTTCGCCAGGTACTCCGCCCCGTACGAGTCCTCCCCCACCGTGTTGACCATGGCCACGCGCGCGCCAAACCGGGCTGCCGCAACGGCCTGGTTCGCGCCCTTGCCGCCGAATCCCATCCGGAAGGCGGTGCCCACCAGGGTCTCGCCCGCCTCGGGAAGGCGGTCCGCGTAGGCGATCAGGTCGATCATGGTGCTGCCGACGACGAGGACGACGGGCTGGGTCATGCGCTCACCTGCGTTGCGAATTGGTTGCCGGGGTCCCAGAATGGTGGCGCAGCGGACGAAGGCATGCTGGCCGTTCGCGCAACCACCCGTCGCGACGCCGGCCCGCGACCGCCCCGCCCAGGCCACCGGGCCGTCGCACCAGGTAGCCGGCATGCCCTTCGTCGAGCGCAGCCCGATCGTCGCATCGGTGCAGCCCGTCATCCTCCGCTCCCGCCACGTCGCCACGCACCCGGACGTCATCGAGCAGGTCGCGTCCTGGATGGCGTACGAGGAGTTCTCGATGCCGGGCGACATGTTCGCCTTCCCCATGGGGAATGACCCGGACCATCTCCTGGACGTGCTGATGCTGTCCGCCACGCTGGACTTCGCGTTCAGCGACTTCGGCAGCGGCGTGAAGTTCCAGGTGGACTACGAGGGCGCCCACTGGAGCGACAGCGACGCGATGTTCGCGTGCCTCCACCGCGCCATCACGTCCGGCATCCCGATGACGGACGGCGCCTGGCAGGCCGCCTGCACCCGCGACGAGCTGGCGGAGATCTTCCGCGGCAACATCGAGATGCCCCTGCTGGACGAGCGGACGGCGATCCTCAACCAGACCGGCGCCATCCTCGCCGGGCGCTTCGGCGGCCGGTGGGCCACGTGGGCGAAGACCTGCGAGCACGCGCTCTTCGCTGACGGCAACGGGATGCTGGAGCGCCTCACCGCTGACTTCCCGCGCTTCACGGACGTCTCCCGGTACGACGGCCAGGAGATCCGCATCTGGAAGCTGGCCCAGCTGGCCCTGTGGCAGCTGCACGCCACGTGGAGCGGGCACGGCATCGCGGGCTTCCCGGACCTCGAGCGCATGAGCGCCTTCGCGGACTACATCGTCCCGGTGGGCCTGCGGCTGATGGGGATGATCTCGTACTCGCCCGAGCTGGAGGCCCGGATCAACCGCGGCGATCTCATCCCGCGGGACTCCGACGAGGAGATCGAGATCCGGGCGCACACGATCCACGCGACGGCGCTGCTCACCGACGCCTGCAACCGGCACCGCCCGGCGGACATGCAGCTGGTGATCCCGCAGATCGACTATCGCTTCTGGAAGCCCTTCCACACCACGCACTGGCCCCACCACCTCACCCGCACGGTCATGTACTGAGCCATGGCGCGCCCCTTCGCCACCTACCGGCTGCTCCTCGCCACGCCCGGCGGCATCGCCCAGTCCGTCTTCGGCCTCCTGGGCCGGGCGCCGGGCGCCATGCTGTCCGTCGCCTTCGTGGCATCGGCGTCGCTGGCGGGTGGCGACGCGGGCTACGCGCTTGGGGGGCTGGCCGCCGGCGTCTTCGCCCTGGCCGGCGCCGTGGGCGGCCCGGCCCTTGGACGCCTCGCCGACCACCACGGGCAGGCCCGGATCGGGATGCCGTTCGCGCTGGTGTCCGTGGTGGCGATGCTCCTCGCAGTGGCATCGCTCCTCGCGTGGGGCGCCTCGTGGGCGCTGATCCCCTGCGCGGCCGTCGCCGGTGCCACGATCCCCAGCATCGGGTCGTACGCGCGCGTCCGCTGGGCGGCCATCCTGCCGGACCAGGCTTCCGTCCAGTCCGCGCAGGCGCTCGAGTCCATCATCGACGAGGTGGCCTTCCTCGTTGGCCCGGCCATGGTGGCGCTCCTCACGGGCCTTGCCTTCCCGGGCCTTCCCATCGTGCTTGCGGCGGTCTTCCTCGTCGCTGGCGTTGCAGGCGGCATGTCGCGACTCGCCCTGCCGGTTCCGCCGCCGCATCCCTCGGCGAGCGGCAGCGTCCTCCATCGCCCGGAGTTCCCCGCCGGCACCGCGATCCTCGCGGCAACCCTCGTCATGGGGGTGGCGCTGGGCGTGATCCAGGTCCTGCAGCTGGCGTACACGCGCGTCGTCGCGAATGGCGAGGCCGCCGCGCTCGTCTTCTTCGTCAACTCCGGTGCCAGCCTTCTCGGCGCGATCTTCGTTGGCGCCCGCCAGTGGCGGATGCCCACGCGGCGCCGCCTCACGATCGCGCTGGTGGTCTACGGCGCGGCAATCCTGCCCACGGCGCTCGTCAGCGGGTATGGCCCGTTCGTGATCGCCTCGGCCATGTCCGGCATGGGCATCGCGCCGACGTTCGTCCAGCTCAACGCGATCATCGCGGAGGAGACCCCGGCCCGGATCCGCACCACCGCCTTCGGCCTGGCGGCCTCCGCAACGGTCCTGGGCATCGCGTTCGGGGCGGCGCTGGGCGGCTGGGTCACGAGCGAGGTGGGTGGCGACGCCGCCCGCGCCGTGCTGCTCCCGCTTGCGGTCCTCACGGCCGCGGCCGGCATCATCGCGGACGTGACGCATCGGCGCGCCACCACCAAGGCCCTCGCCGGGGCCGCAGAGGCCACCGACGCGGAGGTCTGAGCGAAGCGGTTCGCGGGCGCGCTAGCGCCGGTGCAGCGCCACCTCGAGGCGCCGGTAGCCGCGGAACTGGAACATGGGACTCCGCTCCGCACCGGGCAGGACCACCAGGTCCTCCTCGGTGTCCAGCAGCTCGGTGAGGGTGGTCTCCATCTCCATGCGCGCCAGCGGGGCGCCGATGCAGAAGTGGATGCCGCCCCCGAACGCCATGTGGCCGGCGTCCTCGCGCCGGATGTCGAACCGGTCCGGGTCCGCGTACTTGCGCGGATCACGGTTTGCGCCGCCCAGCACCAGGGCCACGCGGGATCCCTGCGCCAGCGGCACGCCCTCGATCTCCACGCCCTCGTCCAGGACCCAGCGCTCGAACCACTGGAGCGGCGGGTCGTACCGCAGCGTCTCCTCGATGGCCGCCTTGACGGTCACCTCGCCCCGCCGGAGCAGCTGCCACTGGTCCGGGTGCGCGGCCAGCGCCGCGATCCCGTTGGACGTGGCGTTCACCGTGGCCTCGTGGCCCGCCATCAGCAGGACCATGGCCGTGGAGACCACCTGGTCGTCCGAGAGACGCTCGCCGTCCACCGTGGCGTCCAGGAGCGCGGTCATCATGTCCTCGCCCGGGTGCGCGCGCCGGTGGGCCACCACGTCCAGCAGGTAGCGGCGGAAGTCGCCGGCGGCCTTGTTCGCCGCGGCCTGCTGCTCGTCCGTGGGGTGCGGCTCGTACATGGTGATCGTGGCGTCCGAGAGCTCCTTGATGGTCTCCCGGTCTGACGGCGCCACGCCGATCAGGTCGCAGATGATCGCCAGCGAGAAGTGCTGGGCGTACGAGCCCACCAGCTCCACGCTGCCGGCCTCGCGTGACGGCTCCAGGAGCGTTCGCGCCAGCGAGGCGATCCCCGGGCGCAGCGCCTCCACGGCCCGCGGCGTGAACGCCTCCAGGACGAGGCGGCGGAGGCGCGTGTGGACCGGCGGCTCCAGGTTGAGCAGCTCCCAGCGCTCGAAGGCCTGGAAGTCCGTCCAGCGCGGGTCACGCCAGGTGGGGATGTTGGGCGCGAGCCCCATCTCCTCCGCGGTGAACCGGTGCAGGAACGAGGAGCCCAGGCGCCGATCGCGGAACGCCGCGTGGACGTCCGCGAACCGGGTCAGGTACGCGAGGTGGTCGCCGGGCTGGCGGAAGACCGCCGCCTGCTCGCGCGCGATCGCGTAGGCGGGATACGGGTTGGCGGCGAAGGCCGGATCGGCGGGGACGAGGACCTGCTCCGGGGCCGTGGTCATGGCGAGACGGTCACCGGGCGGCCGGCCGCCCTGTCCCACTCGATCAGCACGCGGAGGCCCTCCACGGCGGTGTCGATCAGCGGATCCAGCGTGAAGCCCTCCATGGACGCCTTCGCCTCGTCGGGCGTCATGGACGGGCTGCCCACGCACACCATGAGGCCGCCCGCGCGCACGCGCAGGATGGACGACACGATGAAGATGGCCGCCGCCTCCATCTCGGACGAGATGGCCCCGCCGCCGATGTAGGCCTGCCATGCCTCGTTGAGCTCCCCGGCCAGCGGCATGCGGTCAGGCTCCAGCTCCGCGTAGAAGCTGTCCTTGGAATGGGAGACGCCCACGCGCGCGAGCGCGCCCGTGCGCCGGGCCGCCTCGCGCAGCGCGAGGACCACGTCCACGTCCGCCACCGCCGGGAACTCCATCGGCAGGTAGTGAGAGGAGGTCCCCTCGTCGCGGATGGCCGCGGACACGATGGCCAGCTCGCCCGTCTGCATCCCGGGCTGCATCCCGCCGGACGTGCCAACACGGATGAACGTGTCCGCGCCCAGCTTGACCAGCTCCTCAACGGCGATCGCCGACGAGGGGCTGCCGATGCCGGTGGACGTCACCGAGACCGGCACGCCGCCAAGCGTTCCGGTCCAGGTCTCGTACTCGCGGTTGACGGCCACCTTGCGCGGGTTGTCGAAGCGCGAGGCGATCCGCGAGCAGCGCCCGGGATCACCGGGCAGCAGCACGTACCGGCCCACGTCACCGCGCCGCAGGGCGACGTGGTGCTGGACCTCCTGGTCCACCGCGCTCATGGCGCCGCCGGCGCGCCCGCCGCTCCCGCAGCAGCCCTGTCCGCCGCGATGAGGCGCCGCAGGCCGGCGATCACCACGTCGATCACCCGCTCGATGTCCCCGGCCGCGCGGTCCGCCTCCGTGGGCGGCGTGTGGTCCAGGTTCTGGAAGATGAGCATGGCGCCGCCCGCGCGGGCACGGAGCGTGGAGGCCACGATGAACAGCGTCGCCGCCTCCATCTCGGAGGCGATCGCGCCACCGGCCATCCAGGCGTCCCAGCGCCGCGCCAGCATCGGCGCCACGGGCATCCGCTCCGGCTCGTGCTGGCCGTAGAAGGAGTCCTTGGACTGGGCGATCCCGAGATGGAACGGGATGCCCGCGTCCTTGGCGCCCTGGCGCAGCGCGGCCGTCACATCGACGTCCGCGACCGCCGGGTACTCGATCGGCAGGTAGTGCCGGCTGGTCCCCTCGTCGCGGATGGCGCCGGTGATGACGCCCACGTCACCCGTGCGGATGTTCCGCTGCATGGCGCCGGAGGTGCCCACGCGGATGAACGTGTCCGCGCCGGCGCCCACCAGCTCCTCCACGGCGATGGCCGTGGAGGGACAGCCGATGCCCGTGGACGTGCACGAGACCTCCACGCCGTCCAGCGTGCCGGTCCAGGTCACGTACTCGCGGTTCTGCGCCACGAAGCGCGGGTTGTCGAAGCGGCTGGCAATCCGCTCCACGCGGCCCGGGTCACCGGGCAGGAGAACGTAGCGGCCAACCTCGCCGGGCCTGAGCCCGATGTGGTGGAGGCGGCCATCGGGCTCGAAGACGGGCATGGAACGCGAACCTCAGGCGGAGGCCATGGCCTTGATGGCGACGACGAAGACGCCGACGAAGACGACGAGGCCGACGATGAAGATGGCGATGGTGATCGCCGGGTCGAAGACAACGTACTTGGACGTGCCCTGGCCCCAGTTGATGAGGCCGTACACGAACAGGAACGTCATCAGAACGAAGCCCACGATGCCCACGACCACGTCCACGGGTCCGCTGGGGACACGCCGGTACGAGGTCTTCGCGCCCGTTGAGCCGAAGGCCCTTGCCTCGAGACTGATCGCCAGCTGCTGCACCCGCTCCACGGCGCCGGCCGCGACCGGGACGAAGGACGGGACGATGGAGCCGAAGCCGGAGCCGCGCATGCCGCGGGACCGCTGGGCGGCCATGACCAGCTGGACCTCGCGCTGGAGGACCGGGATCAGCTGGAGCGTCATCGCGATCATGAAGTTCGCGAGGTACGGGACCTTCATGCGTGCGAGCGAGGCGAACATGTCGGACGGGTGGGTCGTCAGCAGCAGCGAGAAGGCGATGACCTGGAACGAGCTGACCCGCAGGAGCAGGGTGAGCGCGTGGGACATGCCCTCGTGGTAGATGTTGATGGGCCCGAACGGCACCGGGGTGCTGCAGGCGTTGCCGCAGACCGCAGGCGCGATGCTCTGGATCACGATGATGGACGCGTTGATCGGCGTGAAGACCAGCATGATCTTCGCAAGCGGCGTGGTGATCCGCGCGGTGACGGCGATCACGATGCCGAAGACCAGCGCGATCAGGAGCGGAACCTTCTCGTAGGTGGTGAACCCGAAGAAGGCGAACGGCACCACCCAGGCGAACTTGGCGACCGGGTCCAGCTTGTGGAGCCAGGACTCGCCACGGACGTGGGTGACGGTGAAGCCACGGGACTGCATCAGCGGGACTCCTTCCCGGCGCGGACGTCCTCGGCCAGCTCTTCCACCGAGAGCGCTGCGGGCCTGCCGGCGCGGCTGGGCATGCCCAGCGAGATCTGCGTGATCTGGGGCGGCGTGATGTGCGTCAGGTCCATCACCTCGCGGTTGGCGAAGACCTCCCGCGGGGTCCCGTCAAGGACCACCTTGGAGCTCCACATGACGATCAGGCGCTCGGACACGTCCGCGAGCAGCGGCATGTCGTGGGCGACCGTGACCACCGTGGCACCGCGGTCCTGGAGCCGGTGGATGAGCCGGTTGATGATCCGCGTGGTCTGGTGATCCTGGCCCGTGGTGGGCTCGTCCAGCACGAAGATCTTGGGGTGCATCGTGAAGACGGACGCGATGCCCACCAGCTTGCGGAGCGGGAAGCTCAGCCGGTACGGGTGGCTCTTCGCATGCTCGCCGAGATCGAAGAACTCGAGCGCCTCGGCGACGCGGGCCTCGATCTCGTCCTTGGGGAGCTTGAGGTTCGTGGGGCCGAAGGCAAGCTCGGCGGCCACGGACGTGGCGAACAGCTGGTGGTTGGGGTTCTGGAAGACGTAGCCAACCGTGGAGGCAAGCTGCTGGACGGTGAGCTTGGACGTGTCCAGGCCGTCAACGTGCACGGTGCCGCCGGACGGGCGGAGCAGGCCGTTGAGGGTCTTGGTGAACGTGGTCTTGCCGGAGCCGTTCTGGCCCACGATCCCCACGGACTGGCCGGCGGGAATGTCGATGGAGACGTCGTCCAGCGCCACGACGCCTCCACGCGGGTAGACGAACCGCAGCTGCTTTGCCGAGATCATCGGCAGGCTGGTGTCCTGGGCGGTCATCGCGCGCGCGCCTCCATCCACTCGATCGCGGTGGCGGTGGTCACGGGCACGCCCTCGCGCGCCTCCGGCTCCATCGCGAGCGCAAGCTCCGTCGCCTGGGGGACGCGGACGCCGATCGCCGCGAGCTCGTCCGCCCGCGCGAAGATCTCCTGCGGTGTTCCCGCCATGACGATGAGGCCCTCGTGGAGGACGACGATCCGGTCGGCGTACGCAGCGAGGACCTCCGCCTCGTGCTCGGCGACGATGACCGTCAGGCCCTCGTCCTTGTTCAGCTTCCGGGCGAGCTCGAAGACCTCCTCCTTGCCGATCGGGTCGAGGTTGGAGGTGGGCTCGTCCATGAAGAGGATGCGTGGCTGCATCGCGATGACGGAGGCGATGGCGAGGCGCTGCTGCTGGCCGCCGGAGAGACCCAGCGGAGAGCGCTCCTCGAAGCCCGCGAGGCCCACCAGGGCCAGCGCGGCGCTCACGCGCGTGTGCATCTCCTCGGTTGGAACGCCGAGGTTCTCGAGTCCCAGGGCCACCTCCTCGGCGGCGCTGATCTGGCTCATCTGGAACTCGGGGTTGTCGAAGACGATCCCCACCATCTTGGCCATCTCGCGGACGGGGGTCACCGCCGCGTCATGGCCGTCCACGGTGACCTTGCCCTCGTAGTGGCCCAGGGATGACTGCGGGACGATCCCGTTGAGCGAGAGGCCCAGCGTGGTCTTGCCGGCCCCGTTGAGGCCCATCACGCCGATGTACTCGCCGCGCTTGATATCCAGCGAGATGTCGTGCAGCGCCGGGCGTGTGCCCGTCGCGTAGGTGAACGACAGCTGCTCGATGGTGATGACGCTCTCTCCAGTCACCTGGACTCCATTGCTGGGCACCCTGCGGAGGTGCACCGGGCGCCGCCGATACGGCGCGGGAACGGGGCCGCCCGACCGCAACCGGTGCGGTCGGGCGGCGAGTATCGCGAGGGATCGCGCCGGGCTGGCAAAGTCAGGCCGGCGCTGGATCCTACAGGTCCTTGAGCCGCCAGACGGAGATCCCTGACAGCACGGTGACGATGCCGATCAGCACGTTGGAGCCCCAGAGGGCCAGGTACTG
This sequence comes from uncultured Chloroflexota bacterium, assembly GCA_903930745.1. Lineage (GTDB taxonomy): Bacteria > Chloroflexota > Limnocylindria > Limnocylindrales > CSP1-4 > CAIXZV01. The sequence goes on from CAIYZX010000579.1 coordinate 11,409, forward strand.
GTCGGAGGCCGCGCCCCACGCCGCGAGGGCGAGGGGGAGGGCCCACGGCATCACGATGGTGAGGATGCCCATGGCGATGACGCCAACGGCCACGCTCTCCTTGGGTCCGACGGTACGCGGACCGCCGCTCTGCTCAGACATGTCGTCTCCTTGCTCAGGCGGCCGGAGCCAGCATCGGGGAGATCACGAAGAACGTGATCAGGGTGAACAGGATGCCCAGCACCAGGCCGACGACGGCGAGGATGAGCGTCTTGCCCATGTCGCCCTCGGGCAGCTCGATGCCGGCGGTCAGGCCGGCCGGCAGCGCGCGGAGGATGGCGAGGCCCACGAACGTGGCGATCGTCTTGTCCGCGATGGAGCCGGAGATGCTCGAGAGGAAGGAGCTGGCGATCAGGCTGTTGCCCGCGGCCGCGAAGGCGGCCAGGAGGGCGTCAGAGGAGTGGCCCGTGGCGCCGCCGAACATGAAGACGACGATCGGGGTGGCCATCAGCTGGACGAACAGGCCGCACAGCAGGGACACGACGACGAGGCGGCCGAAGGACTTGCCCAGGCCGAAGTTGCGGATGCCGTAGCCCCAGACCAGCGCGCCGACCACGTTGCACAGCGCGAACGGGATCATCGTGGGGCTGATCGTGAAGGCACCAGCCGTGTTGGTGATGATGCCCGTCAGGGCGCCCCACCACGGACCCAGCGCAACGGAGGCCACCATCGTCCCGATCATGTCGAGGAAGACGGGGAGCTTCAGTGCGTTGTTGATCGTTCCGCCGACGATGTTGAGCGCGGCCATGACCGGCACGAGCACCGCGACGTAGGCGATCGGGATCCGCGCGGGCGCGCGAGAGACGCTTGCTGCCATGGTTCCCTGGAACCTCCCTCGATCCCGGGTCTCCCGGCCCTTGGGCGGGCGGGATGGACCCACAACTCACGGCCCTCCACCCCGGGGCCACCGCAGGGATCTATGTCCCGCCTGGTCATCGTCCCGGATGGGCACCGGGCTGCGCGACCTCGACGTCGGTTCTCCCAACGGCAACATCCACGGTGCCGTGGCGCAACCGTAGCACGATCCTTGGCGGTGATGTTCGGCACTTGCGCAATGTGACCTTCGGCCCGCCTTCCGTGGGCTAGCATCCCTGCAGCACAACGTTTGCCCAGATGTCGCCGCCTGGAGGTGCCCGTGACCGCCGCTCGCGATGGGATGGTCCTGATCCCCGCCGGCCCGTTTCTCATGGGCTCCGACGAGTTCGCCCGCGAGACGCCACCCCACGTGGTGAACCTGCCGGCGTTCTGGATGGACCGCTTCCCCACCACGAACGCGGAGTACGAGGCGTTCGTCTCGTCGACGGGCCATCGTGCGCCCGTTGACTGGGCTGATGGCCGGCCGCGTCCCGGCACGGACCGCCACCCGGTCATGGTCACGTGGACGGACGCGGACGCGTATGCGCGGTGGGCGGGCAAGCGCCTCCCCACGGAGGCCGAGTGGGAGAAGGCTGCGCGCGGCACCGATGGCCGCCGCTACCCGTGGGGCAACACGTGGGACACGGCGAAGGCGCGGACGTGGGAGACGGTGGCGCCCACCGGTGATCCCGGGGAGCGCCTTGAGCCGGTTGACGCCCGGCCCGCCGGAGCAAGCCCGTACGGCTGCGAGCAGATGGTGGGACTCCTGGAGGAGTGGTGCTCGGACTGGTACGACGCCTACGAGGGCTCCGCGTACCGCTCCATGGGCTATGGCGAGCGCTTCAAGGTGCTGCGCGGCGGCGCCTGGATCTTCACGCAGACCCACGCACGTTGCGCCTACCGGTGCTTCGAGCTTCCCAGCCGCCCGCCGGAGGAGATGGAGGTGCTGGGCGCCCCCACCTTCCGCTGCGCCGCCGATGCCACGGATGCCGGCCCGGAGATGACCCGATGACCCCCGACGACGACGGCATGGTCCTGGTCCCTGCCGGCCCCTTCCTGCGGGGCTCCGACGAGTTCGACCTGGAGGGCCCTAGCGCCACGGTGGATGTGGCGGCGTTCTGGATCGACCGCTACCCGGTGACCGGCACCCAGTACCTCGCGTTCGTGGAGGCCACCGGTCACCGCCCTCCGCCGGACTGGGAGGCGGGTCATCCCGTCCCCGGCCGCGAGGACCACCCCGTGGAACGCGTCTCGTGGCATGACGCCCGGGCGTACGCGGCCTGGGCGGGCAAGCGCCTCCCCACGGAGGCCGAGTGGGAGAAGGCCGCTCGCGGCACGGACGGCCGCCGCTTCCCGTGGGGCAACACGTTCGACGAGCGCCACTGCATCGTCTGGGACCACGCGATGGTCCTGGATGTGACCACGATGCCGGTCACCTCGCACCCGTCCGGCGCCAGCCCGTACGGCGTGGAGCAGCTGGGGGGCAACGTGGAGGAGTGGGTGGAGGACGAGCTGCTCCCCTACCCCGGGTCCACGCACGTCTCCGCGTCGGCGGCGGGCGGACTCCGAGTCGTGCGCGGTGGATCCTGGTTCTACACGCAGGAGCACACCCGGTGCGCGTACCGGCGGGGCCTGCTGCCGGACTTCACGGGCTGGTCGCAGGCGGGTGGCCCGGGCTTCCGGTGCGCCAGGGACGCCTCGTGAGAACGGTCCGAACAGCCCCCCATCCGGATCCGCGAGTCGGACGAACGAGGTGCATGAAGCAGCACCATCCCGCTTCCGCCGGCCACGCGCCCGCCTGGGGTGCGGCCCGGCCACAGTCGGAGTTGTCGACGTGAGCGAGCCGATCCCCCTGCGCCTGCCGGCCGTGGACCCGGCATCCGCCGCCCTGCCCCCTGCAGACGTGACCCCTGAGCTCGTCGCCGGCCTCCTCGCGGATGGGGACGACGAGCTGGCCGCCTGGGCCCTCCGCACGGAGATGGAGGCGGTGGGGCGCGCGGCCTGCTACGACGGGCTTCTCCGGGACGCGATGGCGCTCGTGGGCGAGCGCTGGGTCGCCGGTCGCTGGTCCATCGCAGAGGAGCACCTCGCGTCGCGGACGCTCCTCCGGACGCTGGACTCCATCCGGCCACAGCCTGGGCCGGAGGGGCGCGTGGGGCCGCTGGCCGTCCTTGCAGGCGTCGCCGGCGAGGAGCACATGATCGGCCTCGTCTGCCTTGAGCACGCCCTCATCGAGGACGGCTGGGTGGTGGCGAACCTCGGCGCGGACCTGCCGGCCCACGACCTCGGGCGCTTCGTCGCATCCAACGCCGTCTCACTGGTCTGCCTCTCCGCCAACTCCGCTGAGCTTGCGGGCACGCTCGCGGAGACCGTCCGCGCGGTTCGCCTTGCCGCGGGCACGCGGTCCCTGCCCGTCATCGTGGGCGGCGGCGTGACGGCCACCCCGGGAGTCGCGGAGGCCGCAGGGGCGAGCCTCATCGCCCGGTCCGTGCGGGAGGCGACATCCATCGCGCGGAGCCATCGCGCGGCATGACCTAGACGGAGACCGGCTCCCGGTACTCCCCGAAGACGTCGCGCAGCACCCGGCACTGCTCGCCCAGCGTGGCGTACGCGGCGGCGCAGCGCAGGAAGTGCGGCATCAGGTTCGTGCCGGTCGACTCCGGCGCCCCTGCGGCCTCGCGCAGACCCGCCAGGGCGGCACGGACCGCACCGGCGTCCCGCTCGCGACGCGTCCTCCCCAGCCGCTCCAGCTGGCGCTCCAGCGAGCCCTGCGGCACCGCCAGGACCGGCACCGCCAGGCGCTCGTCCGTCACGTGCCGGTTGAGGCCCACGATCCCCCGGTCGCCGGTGTCCACCTCTCGCTGGAAGCGGTAGGCGGAGTCCGCGATCTCATGCTGCGGATATCCCTCGGCGATCGCCGCCACCATGCCGCCCCTCCGGTCGATCTCCTCGATGTAGCGCCAGACCTCCTGCTCCACGCGATCCGTGAGGGACTCCACCAGCCACGAGCCACCGAGCGGGTCCACCACGGATGCCACGCCGGTCTCCTCGTAGATGACCTGCTGCTGGCGCAGCGCCAGGAGCGCCGCCTCCGCCGTTGGGACGGCCAGCGCCTCGTCGTAGGCGTCCGTGTGGAGCGACTGCGTCCCGCCCAGGATGGCCGCGAGCGCCTGTGTGGCCACGCGGGTCAGGTTGTTGAGCGGCTGCTGTGGGGTGAGCGAGACGCCGGCCGTCTGCGTGTGGAAGCGCATCCAGGTGGAGCGCTCCTCGTGGGCCCCGTACCGCTCCGTCATCAGCCGGTGCCAGATGCGGCGTGACGCGCGGAACTTGGCGATCTCCTCGAAGAAGTCCGAGTGGCTGTTGAAGAAGAACGAGAGCCGTGGCGCGAACGCGTCCACGTCCAGGCCGCGGGCGAGGGCCGCCTCCACGTAGGCCATGCCGTCCGCGATGGTGAAGGCCAGCTCCTGGACCGCCGTGGAGCCGGCCTCGCGGATGTGGTAGCCGCTGATGGAGACGGTGTTCCAGCGCGGCAGCTCCCGCGTCCCGAACTCGATGGTGTCCGTGACCAGGCGCATCGACGGGCCGGGAGGGAAGAGGTACTCCTTCTGGGCCACGAACTCCTTGAGGATGTCGTTCTGGATCGTGCCCTCGAGGCGCGCCCTCGGGACGCCCGCCTTCTCCGCCGCCACGATGTACATCGCCCAGACGGGCGCGGCCGGCGAGTTGATCGTCATGGACGTGGAGACGCGGTCCAGCGGCAGGCCCGCGAGGAGGACCTCCATGTCCGCGAGGCTGCTGATCGCCACGCCGCAGGTGCCGAACTCGCCGTCCGCCTCGGCGTCGTCCGTGTCGTAGCCGTAGAGCGTGGGCATGTCGAAGGCGACGGACAGGCCGGTCTGGCCTGCGGCGAGGAGCTGGTGGAACCGCGCGTTCGTGTCCTCGGCGCTGCCGAAGCCCGCGAACATTCGCATCGTCCAGGGCCGGCTGCGGTAGCCGGTGGGGTGGATGCCCCGCGTGTAGGGCGGCTCGCCCGGAAGGCCGATGCGGGCCGCCACCTCGCCCGGGTCGTCCACGCTCCACGGACCGTAGACGGGGTCAACGTCCAGGTCGCCCGGTGTGGCAAAGCGTTCCCGGCGTTCCGGCAGGCGAGCCCGGGCGGGCTCCAGGCGCCCGGTCTGCCAGACCTCGTGACGTTCAGCCCAGGAGTCGCCCTCGGGGCGCGTGTGGTCGTGTCGCATATCCGCGCAACCCTACCATCGGGACGCGGCCGCAGGTCAGCCGCCCGCGCGCTGCCCCAGCTTCGCCAGAATGTCCGCCACCAGCTCGTCGTCCAGGCCTGCACCCAGGAGGACGTGGACGCGGCCTTCCGTCGCCGTTGCCCAGGTGACCACGAGAAGGCGCTTGCCGTCAGGGTCCGTGGCGTCGAAACGGAGCGCAGGCGTGGTGCCCACCGTGATGTCCGTCTGCGAGGACTGGTCCGTGCGCCCGGCCTCCTTGGCGCCTTTCCGGTAGAACTCCATGATCCTCGCGGTGTCGAGGCCCTCGCCCTCGAAGACGGCGATGGTCATGCCCACGCCGTCGGCGAACCTCCACGTGGCACCGGCAAAGCGCAGCTCGTGGATGCCGTGATCCAGCAGGCTGCCCAGCGAGCCGGGCTGGCAGGTCCGGCCGGAGTTCAGCTCGCCCGCGGGCTGGCCGTCCCACGAGGGGGGAACGATGGCCTCGAGCTCCGGGTACGCGCCCGCACCCTGGTAGTCCTGCGTGCACGGCTGGGCCGGGTCGAACGAGGCCGGTGCCGGGGCTCCACAGCCGGAGAGCACCGCGGCGGCAAGCAGCGCGGCGATGGCGATGGCGGCCAGGGCCCGGAACGGCGGCACGGCAGGGCGGGCGGACCGGTGGGCGGTTGGACGGGTCGGTGGTGTCATCGGTGGCGAGGGTACCGGGCCTGCGCCGAACCCGTGGGCGACCCCAGCGCGGAGGGTGGTGCGTCCGCGCATCGGGACCATCGGGCGGGATGGCGGGTACGGGCGTGTCATTGGCGTGTCATTGGCGTGGCCGTACGGTTGCGCTGCGTTCGAGACGCGCCAACCCACGACGGACCGGGAGACGCCCGGGGCGTCGGTCACGGGGCAAGGGGCAGGACGACCCGGCCATCGGGGACGCTCGACGGCACGGGGGTTCCGAGGCTCCGCCCACGAGCCGAGTAACCGCACTGACGGCCACGGGCCCGGCGTGCGTGGGACGGCTGCACTGATCCAGCGCTCCTCGCGCCTCCGGGCCCTGCCCGGGGGCGCGATGACGTCCCCGTCGTCGCAAGGGCCCGATCCCAGCTCAGCGGAACGGGTTGGACTGCCATCCCGGGCGCTGCGGCCGGCCCGCCGTCCGCCGGATCCCCCGCCGGTCCAGCTCCTGTGCGATGACCCGGGCCGCTGCGGCCACGTCCGGGTCGCGTGTCATGGTGCCCGCGAGCCAGTCGATGTAGGAGGGCTCGAACGCCGCGATCTCGCCCAGCGTGTGGCCGTGGAACTTCCCGAAGCCGATCTCCACGCCCGCGGCCTCGCCCAGCGTTGGCGGCTCCCGCAGCGCCCGCGCCGGGTCCACGATCCGCTCGGCCGGACTGGAGGGACGAGAGGCACGCAGGTCCGGCCCCGGCCGGTCCGGGCGCAGCGGCGGCTGGCCGGCGAGCGGCATGCGGACGCCGGGCGGGGTGGTGACGTGGTTGCGTGGACGGAAGGTTGACGAGGTGTCCACACGCCCCGTGACCGGACGGGTCACGGGTTCCGGTGGCGGACCGGCGCCAGGCCGCGGTCCTCGGGAACTCGACCGATCGGGATCCTCGCCGCCCTCCGCGCGACGCCTGCGGATCCCCTCGGGCGTCTCGCCGGCCTTCGTGAGCGCGGCGTAGGCGGCGTTGATCTCCGCCATGCGTCGCGTGGCACGGCGCGCCGCCTCCGGGTCGTCCCCGGTCAGGTCCGGGTGGTGGCGGCGGGCGAGCGTGCGCCAGGCGGTCTTGATCTCATCCGGCGGCGCGCCCGGCTCGATGCCCAGGACGAGGTGGGGGTCCCTGTGTGCCACGTGGCCAGTCTACCCAAGACGGTCCCGCCCACCCGGCCGGGCGATTGACCGGGAGATGCGGTGGAGCGGCGCGCGGTGACGGCGCCTTGGCGGTGGGGCTATGCCTCAGCCTGGTGGTGCGCGGTCTGGCGGGCGAGACGGAGGGCCGTGGCGCCGATCATCATCCGCGCCTCCTCCACGTCCTTCCAGGCAATGCCGAGGAGCAGCGTTGCGGCGAGGCCATCGAGGGCGAGCTGGCGGCCGCGCTCGCTGATGCCGGAGAACAGGTGCTCCCGGAAGTCAGGCGGGGCCATGACCAGGGCATGGATCACGTCGTCCGTGTAGCAGGCGCGCATGACCGTGTTGATCCAGCCCGGGTCCGCGATGGTCCCAAGCTCCTCGAACGCCTTCAGCGACGCGGCCCGCGTGCTCTTGCTCATCACCGACTCCACTCGCCCACCCCGTGGGCCGCCGGGTACGCGGCGGCAATGGGGGTATCGGGACCCTCGCGCGAGGGGGTGATGCCCCGTGCGGGGGCCGGGGTGATGGCCCGCTCGGGGTCGGGGTTCTGGAGCGGTCTCGGGGTGGACCCCGATCTGTCAGCCTGCCAGCGCGCTCGCAACGGCCGCGAGGTGGGCGGGCGTCGTGCCGCAGCATCCGCCGATGATCGTGGCTCCCGAGTCGCGGACGCGCCGCGCGTGGTCCGCGGCGTCGGCGGGCGTGGCAGGGTAGACCGTGTTGCCGTCCGCGTCGCCCACCGGGATGCCGGCGTTCGCCTTGGCGACCACGTGCAGGCCGCCTGCCATGCGGGCCAGCGTGGGGATCACCGCCTCAACGGGCGCGAAACCGTCACCGCAGTTGGCCCCGATGCCGGCGATCCCCAGGGCGAGGAGTGCGTCTGCGACGGCCTCCACCCTGTCCCCGAACATCGTCCGCCCATTGCCCTGGAAGGTCATCGTGGCCACCACGGGCAGCTGCGGAGCGCCGCGCCGGGCGCCCTCCACGGCGGCGACGGCCTCCTTGAGGTCCATCATCGTCTCCACCCAGAGGACGTCCACGCCACCCTCCGCGAGGGCCGCGGCCTGGACGGCGAAGGCGTCCGCCACCTCGGACGGGTCCAGCAGCCCGTACGGGATCATCAGGCCGCCGGTTGGGCCCATGGATCCCGCGACGAGCCGGTCCGGGCCCACAGCCGCACGGGCGAGCGCCACCGCGGCCCGCGAGACCTCCACGGACCGGCCATCCGCCTCCGAGCCCGTGAGCCGGATCGGGTTGCCGCCGAAGGTGCAGGTGAGGACCAGGTTCGAGCCGGCCGCGGCGTAGGCGGCATGCACGGATGAGACCGCCGCGGCTCCCGGGGCCTCCAGCAGCCAGGCCTCCGGAGGCAGGCCGGCGGGCATGCCCGCCGCGAACAGCATCGTGCCCATGCCGCCGTCTGCGACGAGGGGGCGTGCGAGTGACGCGGCGTCGGGGAGGGCGGGCATCGGCGGTTCTCCTGGGTGGCCCCGGCAGACGGGATGCTGGGCTGCCCCGTTGATAGCACAGAAACGCCCGGGCGACCCCCGGTTCGGGTCATTGCGGGGCAGGCTGCAGGCTCCGCAGCATCCCTGCGTACCCATCCCAGCGCCAGGGGGACCACTCCTGTGACCGAGCCCGCATCGTCGGCCGACGTCCAAGCACGCCCACGGAACCGCATCCGGTGGCGGAGGGTGGTCTTCATCACGCTGGTTGCCATCCTCGTCCTGCTGGTGCTCCGGGTGGCCGGGATCGCGCGGATGGTCATCCGGACGACGGATCGCTACGACCCCCCGGTGATGGCAGGCCAGCCCCTTGCCTGCGGTGCCGGGTTCTACGCACGGACGGGTGACCGGATCTTCGTGACCGTCTCATCCCACTGCTACCCGGCAGGCTCCACGCAGCTCTTCGACGATGCGAGGCTCCTGGGCACGCTGGGGCGCCGCCCCGCCCTCGCAGACTGCCCGAAGGGGCGTGAATGCTACGCGTCCGACTTCACCGAGCTGATCCTGGAGCCGGACCTGCTGCCGTGGGGGCACCTGGATCTTGTCGACCTGGGCGCCGGCGGCTACCGGACGCTCACCTCCGCGACGCCGCCGCTGCGGTGTGACGAGATCCACGTGGGCGACCGCGTCGAGACGGACGGCCGCACGCTCTACCGCGAGGGCACGGTCCTGCAGGTGGGTCCGTACGACTTCGAGGACGACGCCATCTTCCCGTGCATGGTCATCACGGACATCGAGGCGGGGGTGGGCGATTCCGGGGCATCCGTGCTCATCAACGGGCACCCCGCAGGCATCGCCGCACGAGAGTTCGGCCAGTACCTGGGCTTCACGCCCGTGGCCGAGGCCATGGAGCTCCTGGGCGACGAGATCTGCACGGACCCGGACTGCGAGCTCGTGCCGCCGGCCAGCCCTTGACACGACCGGGCGCAGGCGGTCCGATACGGGCATGCCCCATGGACACCTCGCCCGGAACGCCGGCCTGGTCGCGCTGCTCGCCATCGTGCTTGCAGCGCTCGCCGCCTCCTTCCGGTTCGCGCTCGTGTACCGGGTTCGCGCGGGCTTCCCCCGCCGCAACCCTCCAACGGCAACGCCGGATCTCGTGGGCCTTCCCTGGGTGAACGTCATGATCCCGCGACCGGACGGTCCCCCGCTGCCCGGCTGGTGGATGCCGGCCCCGTCCGCGTCCGCGATGGGCTCTCTCACGGTGGCTGCCGCACCGGCCGTCGTGCTCGTGCACGGCTGGGAATCCGCCCGGGACAAGGTGCTGCCGCACGCGCTGGTGCTCAACGCCATCGGCATCTCCGTGCTCGCGTTCGACGTGCGCGGTCACGGCGAGAACCCGGAGGAGGCGCTACCGCTCTCCGTGGGCGAGTACGCAGCGGATACGCAGGCCGCGGTGCGCTGGCTTCGCAGCCGACCGTCGGGCGAGGTTGGACGCATCGGCATCGTCGGCCACTCCATGGGTGCCGCAGGCTCGCTGGTCGCCGCCGCGAGGCTCCCGGACGTGGCCGCCGTGGTCGCCATCGCCGCACCCGCCGGCCCATCGCGCCTCACGCGCCAGACCTTCCGCCTCGTCAACCTGCCCATCCCGGACGTCGTCGCCTGGCCGCTGGCTTGGCTCACGACACGCGTCTATCTCCGGCCACGCGGTCACACCATCGGTGCCGTCTCCGCCGGGCGGGCCGTCCGCGAGATTGGCGCCCCGGTCCTGCTGGTCCACGGCACGGACGACGGCGTTGTGCCGGTGGAGGACGTGTTGCGCCTCGCCCGGGCCCGGCGCCGGGCCCTGCCCGCGGCGGTGACAGAGGTCCTGGTCATCGACGGGGGGCGCCACTCCTGGCTCTACGAGCTGCCCCCGTTCCGCGTGGGCGTCGCCCGCTTCCTCGCGCGCCATCTTGGCGGCCCGCTTGCCCCGGCCGTGGCCGGAGCCCTCGCCGAGACGGTCAGGGCCGTGCGCCCACCGGAGGCGGAGCGCCTGGCTGCCGTCGACGCGGAGCCCGGCGGCCTCTCGTCCCTCCTGGGCCTCTTCCGCACGCCCCGCACCCGCCCCGGGCGCGAGCCCGGAGGACCTCGTCCGTCATGACCGCATGGGATGCCGTCCACGCCAAGCGCGCCATCCGCCAGTTCGCAGACCGCCCCATCCACCAGGCGAACCTGGAGCTGATCCTGCGCGCGGGCGCCCGCGCCCACTCCTCCAAGAACCAGCAGCGCTGGGCATTCATCGTGGTGGAGGACCGCGCGCAGCTGGCAAGGCTCGCCACGCTGGGCGAGTGGTGCGGGCACATCGGCGGGGCGGCCACGGCGATCGCGCTCGTGACGCCGGATCCGCTGGTCGAGGGAGCTCCCCTGTCCATCACCTGGGACCTGGGTGGCGCCGCCGCCCAGATGATGCTCGTGGCGTGGGAGATGGGGATCGGCTCGTGTCCGGCCACCGTCTACGACCACGCCCGCGCGAAGGAGCTGCTGGGCTACCCGGACGGGATGCACTGCGAGTTCATCCTCTCGTTCGGCTACCCAGCGGATCCCGGGAAGCTCACGCGTCCCAACCGTCCGGGTGGCCGCCAGCCGCTTGACGAGCTGGTCCACCGTGAGCGCTGGCAGACGCCGAAGGCCGGTGGGGCGGCAGAGGACGCGGCGCCGGACGGCTGACCGGCTCCGCCTCGAGCCCACGCGGTGGTCAGGGCAGCGGGTCGTCCAGCTCCACGTCCAGGACCTCCAGGGCGGCCTCGGCGGCGGCGATCCCGGGTGTCGGCGCCTCGGGCGCAGGCGCACCCTTCGCGAGGTACGACACGATCGCCGCGCCAAGCCCGATGTCGCGCCCCTCCTGCTCCGAGCGCAGCCACTTGTGCTCCAGCACGTCGCAGTACGCCTGCACCAGGTCCCGGTCCGGGCCGACGACGCCCGCGATGCGCGCCTGTGTTGGCCGGTACACCTCGCGCAGCCACCGGTCCGCGGCCACGTCGCCGTCCAGGGACGCCGCCTCCTCCCACTCGAGGTGGGCTCGGTGCTCCGCCAGGTCGTTGAGCAGGATGCGGGCCTGGCCCTCCAGCGCACGGAGGCGGGTCCGCCGCTCCAGCTCACGGGCGTGGTACCGGCGCGTGGTCACGTGCGTGCGCAGCCGGACCTTCGAGGTGGAGCCCGCCACGGGGTCCACCTCGAGGTCCGCGGCGAACCCCAGGTCGTTGAGGCGGCGCAGGCGGGCCCGAATCGCCTGCCGGTCGCCCCGGACGACCTCCGGCTGGTCGTGGAGCTCCGCCCATACCGCCCCATAGCGCGTCCGCACGGACTCGGCAGCGGCGATTGCGGTGTCCATGTCCTCGTCGCGCCCCTGGTACGCGGCAAGGTCCGCGAGACCGAAGGCCACGTTCTCCACGAGGATGTCCAGGTCGTGCCTGCGCTGGCCGTCGGAGAGGGACGGGTGGATCTCGGAGGTCTCCGCGTCCACGAGGTACGCGGAGATGCGGTCGCCGTCCCGGCGGAAGAGCGTGTTCGCCAGCGAGCAGTCCCCCCAGTAGACGCCGGCCCGGTGGAGATCCACGAGGAGGAGCGCCATGGCGTCCAGCAGGCGGTCGCGGTAGGCGGGCGTCACCTGCGGGAGACGCATGAGGAGGCGCCGGTACTGGAGGGAGTGCCGGAGGTACGCGGTGACCAGGATGGCGTCCCCTCCACCTGGCCGTTCCGCGAGGCCCAGGGCCCGGACGCTGGGCAGGCCCGCATCCTCCAGGTGCCGCAGGACGTCGTACTCGCGCTGCGCCACGTGGGCCGGCAGCTCCTTGAGCGCGTAGACGGAGCCGTCAACCACGAGGAACCGGACGAGATGCCGGGAGGGGCCCACGGGCAGCTCGCGGAACGTGGGGCCGGCGGCGTCCCACTCGGCGAGCGGGTTCTCCCAGGGCAGCTCGAGCAGCGTCGCGATCTCGTCGCGCAGGCGCAGGCGGGGAAAGACCACGCCCGGATGCTAGCGGGCGCGGTCGTCCACGGACGTCGCGCCTGGGTGCCGGCCGCGATCCGGCGCGGTTGTGATGGTGGCGGGCCAGGCGGGCCAGGCGGGCTGGCGGGCCAGGCGGGCCAGGCGGGCCGGCGGCCCGCGCGATGGCTACGGGCGCTTGCGCAGGTACGCGGCGAGGTTCGCGTCGTAGCCCAACGACTCGAAGAGGCGCTTGGCGTCCGGCCGGTGGTGGCCCGCAGTGACCTCTATGAACGAGGCTCCCGATGCAACCGCCCGCTTCTCGGCCGCCTGCATCAGGAGTCGGCCGATGCCGCGCTCGCGCACACCCGGGTCCACCACGAGGGCCACGATGCGCCCGAAGCGCTCCGCGACCTCGAACCTCGGCAGGACGTGGTAGGCGATGAAGCCCACCACTTCGCCGCCGGCCTCGGCGGCGAGCACGCGAGACTCCGGCGTTGAGAAGATCTCGATCCGGGCTGCCAGGTCCGTGGCTCCAGCCGGATACCCCTCGTCCGTGAGCAGGGCGGCGAAGCGCCCGGCATCCTCGGCCGTGGCGTCGCGAACGGTTACAGAAGCGGCGTCGTTCATGACGGGATGGTACTCGCCTGCGGAGGGGCTGGGAGAGGGCCGGTTGCCGGTTGTAAGGATGACGTGCGGACCCGCCGGAGGGCAACCCGCCAGTAGGGCCTGGCGGCCCAGCGGGCCTTCCTCCAGGCCGCGACGGCCGGCACGGACGCCGCGGCCGGAGGCACGCGCGAGCCAGGCGTCCAGGTCCCCGCCCGCGGGGCGGAGGTAGATCGCGCACGGGCCCTCGCCATGTCGGGCGAGCGACGCCGCCACCCGGCCCTCCGTGGATGCCTCGAGCAGGACCATCACGTCCGCGGGCAGCCCGGCGGTCCGGCGCACGAGCGTCCGGGCGCCAAGCTGCGGATCGACCGCAGGCGCCTCGAGGCCGCTCCGGCCCGGGGCCGCGTCCTCCAGCCAGGGCGACAGCTCCCCGGCCGCTCGCTCCAGCTCCACCGTGGACCAGCCGATGCCAACGAGCCGCACGGACGACTCCGCCAGGACCGCCCCGTCCACCGCCTCGGCACGGGTGTCCGCCACGGGCTCCAGCATCAGGCGGCCACCCGACAGCGGACGGTCCCCGGGGCCCTCGCGCTCCCAGGGCACCACGTGCAGCACCGCCGAGCCGAGGTCGAACGACCGGGAGCCGGCGAGTGGCGCGACCCCCAGCCGGCGCGCAAGGTCGGCGACCAGGACGTCCGGGTCCAGGGCCTGCCAGGTGAGACGCGCGACGTGCACGGCAACGGGCCCGGCTAGTCCAGCAGCAGGTCTGGCGACTCGCCGACGCTTGCGAAGCCAAGGCGGTCGTAGACGCGCAGTGCGGCAGCGTTGCCGGAGAAGACACCGAGGTAGACCGTGGCGGGCGTCCGCCCGCGACCCTCGGCCACCGCCTGGCGCGTGGCGAGGGCTGCAAGGCCCCGGCCACGGAACGCCTCGCGCGTGCCCACCGACGATACGTAGGTGAACCCGTCGAACGTCGTGGCCTTCGCGCAGGCGGCGGGCTCGCCGTCAATCCTGACCAGCGAGAGCGAGATCCGCGCGTCGCCAAGCGAGCGGCGAAGGTCCGCAGCCAGCTCCTGGCGGCGGTCCGGCAGCGTGCCGAACGCCTCCACGAGGATCCCGGCCATGGCGTCCGCGTCGACGTCCGGCATGGCGCTCGACGTCCTCACCGGCTCCACGGTGACACCGGGCGGGACCTCGGCCGCGACGACCGGCCCGCACGCCGCCTCGTCGACCAGCACCATCACGTGTCCACCACCCACGTCGTGAAACCCCTCCGCCAGCAGACGGGCGACGAGATCGTGCGGCGAGCCGTGGACGGGCGACGGCCAGACGTGTGGCGCACGGCCCAGCGAGGCGAAGAGCGCCAGTGTCTCCACCATCCGGCGGTCGAACCCCATGCGGTCCTCCGGCCAGCGAACCGCCTGCAGGCGGTTCCAGAACGGCTCGTAGTCACGCTGGTCGTAGAGGAGCACTGCATGGCCGAGGTCGCGGACCTCGCGGCCCGGGATGGCATGGGAGGCGGCCTCGTGGCGCTCGAGTGCGCTCATCATCGCCTCGGTGATCTGGACGCGGCGTGTCACTCGCGTACCCTACCGCGCGCTGGCCGGCCCGTGTGCGGCCGGGCTACGGCCGGCGCGCCACGATGGCGGATGCCCCGGAGGGCAGGTCCACCAGCTCCGGCACGGAGATCCCCGCGTCGTGGAACCAGCCGAGGGCCTCCGATCGCGTCACGAGGCGCGTTCCCTGGAGCATCTCGTCAAGCTGGACGCCGGCCAGCAGCTCCGAGTGGCGCGTTCGAAGCTCGTCGGGGTCTGACGGCAGGTACCAGTCCAAGGCCACGAGCCAGCCCCCGGGCTCCACGGCCGCCCAACCGGACGCGAGCGAGGCGACCGGGTCCGGGAGCTGGTGCAGCGCGTACTGGAAGTAGGCAAGCCGGCACTCCACCGCGTGACCCACGGCGGTCATGTTGCCGAGGTCGATGGCGATCCGGTCGCCCAGGGCCGCCGCGGCCACGTTGGCCCGGGCGCGCTCCACGGAGTCCGGCTCGAACTCCACGCCGGTCAGCTGCGTGCCGGGGAAGCGGCGAGCCATGGCGATCAGCCAGCGGCCGCCGCCGCAGTGGACGTCCAGGATTCTGCTGCCGGGCTGGAGGTCCGCGACCAGCTGGGGCACGGCCGGAAGGAGCTCCTGGAAGAAGACGCCGATGTCCTGGAGCGTCAGCCGCTCGATGGCCTCGCGATAGCGGTCCGGCCGGTAGCGCTGGGGCTCGCCGGTCCGCATCACGTCCAGGAGCCCGGCGAAGTCCAGGCTGCCAACAGCGGCATGGAGGATCTGTCCCCCGAGATACTCCGCGCGGTCCGCGTCCAACAGGATCTGCGCGGTCTCCGGGTCCACGCGGATCCTCCCGTCATCGCCGGACTCCACGAGGTCGTGGGCATCGGCACCCCAGGCCCACCGGCCCACCAGCTCCGGCCGGGTCCCGGTCCGCCGGGCAAGCTCCTCGGCGGTGAGGCCGTTGCGGCCCGCTTCGCCCAGGCGGGCGAAGAAGCCAAGCTCCAGGCCCGCGTACACGTACCAGGTGCGGAAGAAGCCACCAAGACTGGCGACCAGGTCGTCGAAGCGGTCGTCGAGGTGCATGCCGCATTGTGGCACGGGGTCGACGAAGCGCAGTTGGCGATGGGGGTGCCACGGGGTTGCGAGTCGGAGCACACGGCGCGCGGCGGAGCGGCAGTGCCCATCGGGACACGCGAGCCCGTTGACTGGACCACCTCGCCGGCACAGGCCGCGGCACAGGCCGCGGCACAGGCTCTACACTCCGCCGATCCGAACCGTCACCGGAGCACGCGACCCCATGCGATCCAGCGCCAGCCCCCTCGCCGTCTGGGGTGGCCTGGTCACCATCTACCTGGTGTGGGGCTCCACGTACCTCGGGATCGCGGTGGCCGTGGAGTCCATGCCCCCGTTCACGATGGGCGGCATCCGGTTCGTGGTCGCAGGTGCGCTGCTCGCGGGCGTGATCGCCTGGCGGGAGCGCCGAACCATCGTGCGCCCGACGGCGCGCCAGCTCCGTGACGCCGCCGTCGTCGCCGCCTGCCTCATGGGCGGCGGCATGGGGCTCGTGTCCTGGGGCGAGGGCCACGGCGTGCCCTCCGGGGTGGCCGCCCTCCTGATCGGTCTCATGCCCATGTGGCTCGCCATCTTCTCGCGCGTGCTTCTCGGCGAGCGGCTGGCGCCCGTGGTCGGCATCGGCATCGGCGTCGGCATCGCCGGCGTCGCCATCCTCACCTGGCCCGTGGGCAACACCCAGGCGCTCAGAGCGGATGGGCTGGCCGCGCTCATCGCCTCGCCGATGTGCTGGTCGCTGGGCACGGTGTACGCCGCCCGCAAGGCGGACCTCCCCAGGCCGGCGCTCTTCTCCACCGGGCTCCAGATGTTCCTGGGCGGCCTCTTCCTGCTGCTCCTCGGCGCAGTCACGGGCGAGCTGGCCGGCTGGGATCCGGCCACCGTGACGGGACGCTCCGTGGCCGCGCTTGTCTACCTCATCCTCGTGGGCAGCATGGTTGGCTACACGGCATACCAGTGGCTTCTGACGGTGGCACCGCTGCCGCGGATCTCCACCTATGCCTACGTAAACCCCGTCGTCGCGGTCATCCTTGGTGCCGTGATCCTCGCGGAGCCGTTCACCCCGCGCGAGGCGGTGGCCTCGGTGGTCATCGTCGCAGCGGTGGCGCTGATCGTGACGGCCCGGGGGCGGAGCAGGGCGGCAGACCGCTGAGGCCCGCGGGTGATCCCAGCGGGCTCACCGTGGACGGCGGGGCGGAGCGCCCGGCCGGCACCTGCAGGCATCAG
>CAIYZX010000580.1 GCA_903930745.1 uncultured Chloroflexota bacterium
AACAAGACCGAGTCCCTGATCGGGTACACCACGCTCTTCGGTGACTCCGCGTGCGCCTTCAACCCCATCGGCGACCTGTACAAGAGCCAGGTCCGCCAGCTGTCCGTGGCCGTGGGCGTGCCCGAGGCGGTGATCCGCAAGGCGCCGTCCGCGGACCTCTGGCCGGGCCAGACGGACGAGACGGAGGCCGGCTTCTCGTACCCGGTGCTGGACCGGATCCTGTTCTGGCGCGTTGACCGCCGCCGGAGCGTGGACGAGGTGGTGGCGATGGGCTTCGACCAGGCGCTCGTGGAGCGGGTGGACCGGATGGTGGCGGGCGCCGAGTTCAAGCGCCAGATGCCGCCGATCGCGAAGCTTGGCCCCCGGACCGCGGGCGTGGACTACCTGTACCCGCGCCGCCGGCCCGGCTCGGCCGCGCGCTCCTAGGGAACGGCGGCGCTCGTGACGCGGGCGACGGGCGAGGGCGGCGGCCCCGCGACTGGCGAGGGTGGCACGCTCTACGTGGTGGCCACGCCCATCGGCAACCTCGGCGACATCACGCTGCGGGCGCTGGACGTCCTGCGCGCCGTGCCGCTGATCGCCGCCGAGGACACGCGGGTCACGCGCAAGCTCCTGGACCGCTTCGAGATCGCGGTCCGCACCACCTCGTACCACGCGCAGAGCGGCCCGGCGCGCGTGCGGGAGCTGCTCCGGCACCTGGCGTCCGGCGCGGACCTCGCCCTCGTGACGGACGCCGGGACGCCCGCGGTCTCCGACCCGGGTGATGGTCTGGCCGCCGCCTGGGCCGCCGAGGGCGGGACCGTGGTTGCGATCCCCGGTGCCTCTGCCGTGCTCACGGCCATCGCCGCCACCGGCATCGCCGGCCCGCGCTGGTCCTTCGAGGGGTTCCTGCCGAGATCCGGGCGGGAGCGCAAGGACCGCCTGGCAGCCATCGCCGCGGACGAGCGCGGAAGCATCCTCTTCGAGGCCCCGGGCCGCACCGAGGAGACGCTCCGGGACCTGGCGGCAGCCTGCGGCGCGGACCGCGTGGGCGCCGTCTGCCGGGAGCTGACGAAGCTGCACGAGACCATCACGCGTGGGCCGCTGGGCGAGCTTGCGCAGGCCGCCACCGACGGGACGATCCCGGCGCGCGGCGAGGTGGTGATCGTCGTTGGCTGGGGCAGGGGAGCCACCGTCATCGAGGCGTCCGCGGAGGATGCCATTGACGCGCTGGCCGCCGCTCGGGCAGAGGTGGAACGGCTGGTGGCCGCCGGGACCGCGAGGGGCGAGGCCGCCAGGCGCGTGGCGGCGGCGACCGGCATTCCGCGGCGCTCCCTGTACGGGGCCGGTTGACCGGAGTCGCGCGGAACCGCCCGCGTTGCGTACGATGGCGCGCATGACGAACGCCGCCTCCACCCGCAGCTCCATGCCGATCCTGGGCCCCCTCTCGCCCACGAGCCGGATCGCCCTCCTGGTGACGCTCGCCCTCTCGATCGCCGCGATCGCGCTCGAGTTTGGCGCCCACATGGAGGGCGCGTCGATGTTCGTGCTCTCCGCGGTGGCCATCCTGGGCCTCGCCTGGATCGTGGGCCTCTCCACGGAGCGCCTTGGCGCCATCACCGGCCCGCAGGTGGGCGGCATCCTCAACGCGACGTTCGGCAACATCGCCGAGCTGATCATCGCCTTCTTCGCCCTCCAGGCCGGGCTCCTCACCGTGGTGAAGGCGTCCATCACGGGCTCCATCATCGGCAACCTGCTGCTCGTCCTTGGCGCGGCGGTGCTGGCGGGTGGTCTCAAGAACGGCCGACAGGCATTCAGTGCAAGGATCGCGGGCTCCAACGCCGCCCTGCTGGTCCTGGCGGCCGTGGGGCTCCTGGTCCCAGCGGTCTTCGCCGCCAGCGGTGCGACCGCCACGGGCGCCAAGGTGGAGGAGTCCGCCCTCATCGCGATCGTCCTGATCGTGGGTTACGGCCTGTCGCTCGTCTGGTCGTTCACCAACCCGGAGCGCACGCTTGGCGGACACGACGAGCCGGAGCACCACGGTGGTCCCGCCTGGAGCGCCAGGGCGGCGGTCGTGGTCCTCGTGCTGGCGGCGGGCCTCCTCGCCGTCCTCTCGGAGATCCTCGTTGGCTCCATCGAGCCGTTCATCGAGCAGTTCGGCCTCTCGGAGATGTTCGTGGGCGTGATCCTGATCCCCACGATCGGCAACCTCGCCGAGCACCTCGTGGCGGTCCAGCTCGCCTACAAGAACCGCTCCGAGTTCGCGATGGCCGTGACGTTCGGCTCCTCGCTCCAGGTGGCGCTCTTCGTGGCGCCGGTGCTCGTGCTCCTGGGCCTGCTGGTGGGCCAGCCCATGGACCTCGTCTTCCACCCGCTGGAGGTGGCAGCGGTGGGCGCGGCCGTGGCGCTCTCGGCACTGATCGCCCTGGACGGCGAGTCCAACTGGCTCGAGGGCGCACTCCTGATGCTCGTCTACCTCGTCCTTGCCATCTCGTTCTTCGAGTTCCGCATCCCGATCTGACGCCGGACAGCCGCAAGCGGCGGCACGAGGGGGATCCGTGCCGCCGCCGCGAGAGGGGAGAAGGACGCCTAGGCCGCGACGGCCTCCTCGAGAAGCTCGTCCTCCTCCTCGTCCTCCCCGTCCAGGACGGAGAAGCCGCTGTCGTCCGCCATGGGCTCTGACGCGTCCGCCGGGATCCCGGCGGCGATCGCCTGGGCCTCCAGCGCCGCAGCCGCCGGACCGCCGTTGTCGTCACGCCGGCGGCGCCCCGCCAGCATCTCCACGGACGACGCGATGATCTCGGTGCGCCAGTGGCGCTTCGAATCGGCGTCATCCCAGGTCCGGGTCTGGATCCGGCCCTCAACGGCCACCTGCTGGCCCTTGCCGAGGTAGCGGCCGCACGTCTCGGCCAGGCGGTTCCACGCCACGATGTTGTGGAACTCGGTGCGCTCCTTGCCCGCCGCGTACTCGTGCGTGGCGAGCGAGAAGGTGACCACCGCCTTGCCGCCGGCGGTGGTGCGGAGCTCGGGGTCGCGCGTCAGGCGACCGGTGAGAAGGACCCGGTTCATCGGCCGGTGTCTCCTTTGGCTTGGGGCGGGCGGTAGGGACAGGACGAACCCTACGCAGCGCCACTCATCGGCCCCTCACGCCGCACTCATCGGCCACTTATGCGAAGGCCCGGGGACGCGTAGGACGAGCGGAAGCGCCCCGCAGACCATGCCCGGCGGAGCGGTCGCAGTGGCCCTCACCGCCGACACCGCGGGGGCGTGGACTGGCAGCGCTGTTCGAAGCACCTCGGGGAAGCACCATGCACACGTCACCCACCCGGAACGCCCATCGGAACCCACGGCGCCTGGCCCTGCAGGCGGGCGCCCTCGCGGCGGTGCTGATCACCGGGTGCGGCGGGCCGGCCCCGGCAACGCAGGCGCCCACGATGGCGCTGGCAACCGAGGGTGCCGTGCCAAGCGTGCCCGCTGCCACCCCCGCAGCCACGTCTGCGCCAGGCGGCCTGCCGGCCGGCCCCGTCCCGCTCGCGGACGTCGCGGTGCAGATGGAGCCCGCGGCCGTGTGGACGCACTTCGCGGAGCTGAACGCGATCCCGCGCGGGTCTCACCACGAGGAGAAGGCGACCGCCTTCGTCGCCGACTTCGGGCGCAGCCTGGGCTGCCCGGTGACGGTGAACGAGGTGGGCGATGTGGTGATCCACGTCCCGGCGACCGCCGGCATGGAGGACCGGCCGGGCGTGGTGCTCCAGGCCCACCTGGACATGGTTGAGCAGAAGGTGGAGGGCTCCACGTTCAACTTCGCGACGGACCCGATCGCCTCGGTCCTCGAAGACGGCTGGGTCCACGCCACCGGGACCACGCTCGGCTCGGACGACGGCTCCGGCGTCGCGATCATCATGGCCCTGATCGAGGCCGACGACGTCCCGCACGGACCCATCGAGGCCCTGTTCACGGTTGACGAGGAGGACGGCTTCACCGGCGTTGACGCGCTCAAGCCCGGCGACCTGGCCTTCCGCACGTACATCAACATCGACAACGAGCAGGAGGGCCAGTTCCTGGTCAGCAGCGCCGGCGGCGTCTACGTGAACGCGACCGGCACCTACGCGCCGACGGCGGCACCCGCGGGCTCCGCCGGGCTGGCCATCACGGTCGGCGGGCTGCAGGGCGGCCACTCCGGCATCGACATCAACAAGGGCCGGGGGAGCGCCCACCAGCTGCTCGCGGAGCTCCTGCGCGACGCCCCGGCCGAGCTGGGGATTCGCGTCGGCTCCATCACCGGCGGCACCCAGCGCAACGCCATTCCGCGCAGTGCGACCGCCGTCGTGGCGGTGCCTGCGGACCAGGTTGCGGCCGTCAGGGCCTACGTGGCCACCCGGGCACAGGCGGCCGTGGCGGCCCTCGGCGACGCGGACCCGGGCGTGACGATCACCGCGGATGCCGCCGACACCCCGGCGACGGTGATGCCCGCGCCCGCGCAGGCCACGTTCGTCGCCGCCATCGCCGCGGCGCCCCAGGGCGTCTACCGGATGAGTGCGGACATGCCGGGCTTCCCGGAGACGTCCACGAACCTCGGCGTGCTGAGCCTGGCGGACGGCACGTGGACCGCCAACTCGTACGTGCGCAGCGCGAAGGACACAGAGCGCGACGCGGAGGCCGGGCGCATCGCCGATGCGCTGGCTCCAACCGGCGCCACCGTGGAGCGCGAGGGCGCCTACTCCGGGTGGCCCGCCAACCCGGACTCGGCGATCCTCGCCCTGATGCGGACCACGTACGTGACGGTCTTCGGCACCGAGCCGGACGTCACCGCGGTGCACGCGGGCCTGGAGACGAGCGTCGCCGGCGTGACGTTCCCGGGCATGGACATGATCTCCGTTGGGCCCACCACCACGGGCGTCCACGCGCCGGACGAGCGCCTGGAGGTGGCCTCCGTGCAGCGCGTCTACGACCTGCTGGTCGCCACCCTGGCCGCGATCCGGTAGGCGGTCGCAGCCACCGAAGCCTGGGACACGGGTTGCGGGGGTGAACGTCACCCTCGCGCAACCCTGTTGGCCGTGTGTGGCCCCCCAGTGGTTTGGTATGCTCGGGCGGTTCCCGAGGCCGGTGCGACTCCGGCCCGTGACCAAGGAGATGACCGTTGCACGATGAAGGCGCGGCGTCCGCCCCGTGAGGCCGGCGCGCACCTTCGACGCCCCGGTTCACCGGCTCGCCGGTGAGCAGACGCGGGAGACGTGTATCCAGGACCCCGGTGATGAGCCGGGGTCGATTTGTGTCCGGAGATAGGCCGTGCCCGCGACAGTGATCACCGGTCTCCAGTGGGGAGACGAAGGCAAGGGCAAGACCACCGACTTCCTCGCGGAACAGGTGGCGATGGTTGTCCGCTACCAGGGCGGCGACAACGCCGGCCATACCGTGGTGGTGGGCAGCGAGGTCATCAAGCTGCAGCTGTGCCCATCCGGCGTGATGTACCCCCACATCACGTCCGTCATCGGCAATGGCGTGGTGGTGAACCCTGCCACCCTCATCCGGGAGCTGGACATGCTCGCCGGGCGGGGCGTGGACAC
>CAIYZX010000581.1 GCA_903930745.1 uncultured Chloroflexota bacterium
GCTGCGCCCTCCCAACGGGGCGCGGAACAGGGTACCTGTGGTCAGGCGGGTCCGGGCGTCAGGCC
Organism: uncultured Chloroflexota bacterium; assembly: GCA_903930745.1. Classification (GTDB taxonomy): domain Bacteria; phylum Chloroflexota; class Limnocylindria; order Limnocylindrales; family CSP1-4; genus CAIXZV01. Next base: position 66 of record CAIYZX010000581.1, read on the forward strand.
AGGCCGTCGTGCGCGAGTCCCTGGGCCAGGGCGTCCGCAAGCACCACGCGCAGCTGGTCCCACTCGGTGAGGAACGCGTCGTGGCCCTTGATGGAGAGCAGCTCGCGGTACGTGGCGTCAACGCCGGCCGCGGCCGCTTCGCCAACCAGCGTGCGCACCTGCGCCGGTCCGTAGAGAAGGTCGCCCTCGATGCCCAGCGCGGTCACGCCAACCCGGTGTGCGGCGAGGGCACGGAGGGCCGCCACCACCCCGCCGCGATCGCGGCCAACGTCGTGGCCGTCCATGATCCGGACCAGCACGCGGTAGGTGTCCGGGTCAAACCGCTCCAGGATCTTGGTGCCCTGGTGGTCCAGGTAGGAGTTCACGGCGAAGCGTCCGTCCTCCTGGGTCCTGCGGGCGAACCGGTGGTCGAAGTCCGCCTCGGACCGGTACGTGGTCATCGCCAGCTGCCGGGCTAGCGCCAGGCCGTCCAAGCCCAGGCGCTCCACCAGCTGGAGCTGGATGTGGTTCCAGGCGATTGCCATGGCGCCCGTGGCGGCGGGGGCCGCCACGGGCAGCAGGTGGCCCAGCGCGTTGGGCCTGGCGAGCGCGATCTCCTGGGCGATCATGCCGCCCAGCGAGCCGCCGGCGACCAGTGCGAAGCGCGAGATGCCGAGCGCGTCAGCGAGCGCCCAGGTGACCAGCGCCTCGTCACGGGCGGTGGGCTGGGGAAACGCGGTGCCCCAGGGAGCGCCGGTGGCAGGGTTGACGGACGTGGGCCCGGTGGACCCGTATCGGCCGCCCAGCAGGTTGGCGCACAGCACCCCGTAGCGGCTGGTGTCCAGGACTCGGCCGAGGCCGATGAGCGGTTCCCACCAGTCGCCTGCGGCATCGGCGGAGCCCGTCAGGGCGTGCACCACGAGGACCTGCGGCGCCTCGGATGGGCCGGGGCCGTCGTGCCGGTAGGCGAGGGTGACGGGGAGCGTGTCGCCGCTCTCGAGAGTGAACATCCCGAGATCGGCTGACTCCAGGCGCCCGGTCCCAAGGGGGAGCCGGACGCCTGGGACGGTGGCACTGGCCGCGCCGGACGGGCTGGACGCTGCCGGGGACGCAGATGGGCGAGCGGTGTCGCCCTCGTTACACGTTCCTTCGGGTGCCATGAGACTGATCCTACCCGGCCACAGCGGTGGCGGCGACGGCGAGGGCCTGGTCCAGGTCCGCGAGGATGTCGTCGATGTGCTCGATGCCGATGGACAGGCGGATGAGGTCCTCGGTGACGCCCGTTGAGGCCTGCTCCTCCTCGGTCAGCTGCTGGTGCGTGGTGCTGGCCGGGTGGATCACGAGGGACTTGGCGTCGCCCACGTTGGCGAGGAGGCTGAACAGCTTGACGGCGTCGATGAACGCGCGCCCGGCGTCAACCCCGCCCTTGATGCCGAACGTGACCATGCCGCCGAAGCCGCCCTTGAGGACGTCCGTCGCGACGGCGTGGGTTGCGTGGCTCTCGAGGCCCGGGTAGTTGACCCACGCCACGTCCTCGCGCGCCTGCAGCCAGCGGGCCACGGCGAGGGCGTTCTGGCTGTGACGCTCGATGCGCAGGGGCAGGGTCTCCAGGCCCTGGATGAGCTGCCAGGCGTTGAACGGCGAGATGGCGGCGCCGAGGTCGCGCAGGCCCACGACGCGGAGCTTGAGGATGTACGCCAGCGGGCCGAAGGCGCCGGTGTAGGAGACGCCGTGGTAGGAGGGGTCCGGCGCCACGAAGTCCTCGTGGAAGCGCGGGCTGGCCGCCCAGTCGAACTTGCCGGAGTCCACCACGACACCGCCGATGACGGTGCCGTGACCGCCGATCCACTTGGTGGCGCTGTGGAGCACGATGTCCACGCCGTGGTCGAACGGGCGGGCGATGACCGGGGCGAAGGTGTTGTCCACGATGACCGGGACACCGATGGCGTGGGCCGCGTCCGTGATGGCCCGCAGGTTGGCGACGTCCAGGCGCGGGTTTCCGATGGTCTCGGTGTACCAGGCGCGGGTGCTGTCGTCCGTGACCGCGGCGAAGTTCGCGGCGTCCGAGCCGTCAACGAAGCGGACGTCGATGCCCAGCTTCGCCAGCGTGTAGTGGAAGAGCTGGTACGTGCCGCCGTACAGGCTGGAGCTGGCCACGATGTTCTGGCCGGCCCGGGCGAGGTTGAGGATCGCCAGCGTCTCGGCCGCCTGGCCGGAGCTCAGTGCCAGGGCACCCACGCCACCCTCGAGCGCGGCGATGCGCTGCTCGAAGACGTCCGTGGTTGGGTTCATGATCCGGGTGTAGATGTTCCCGAACTCCTGCAGCCCGAAGAGGCGCGCGGCGTGCGCGGCGTCGTCGAAGACGTAGGAGGTCGTGGCGTAGAGCGGGACGGCGCGCGACTTGGTCGTGGGATCCGGTGATTGGCCGGCGTGGAGGGCCTTGGTCTCAGGGCGGAGGTTGCCGAGGCCGTTCGGGTCGAAGCTCATGGGGCTGGCGCTCCAGGTGGGTGGGACGACGGGGTGATGCCGCCGATTGGGTTGGGTTGCGGTGCTGCCTGCGTGGTGCCTGGGCCCCGAGGGGTCTGGGCTGGGCGGCTACCCGTCGCCTTGTCCGGAGAACAAAAGAGCCGCGAACCTCACTCGGTTCGCGGCCCCGGGACCCTGGACGCCTTGGTTCCCGCTGTGCCTTGCTCTCAGCGCGCGGAAGCCCGGCGCCCGTCCTCCGAACGACGGGGCCGCCCACGCATACACATCAACCAGGACACGGTGGTAGGTGACATCAGGCAGGGATGTTGGGGGATCGTTCGGCAGGGCGTCAAGGCTTTCCACCACCCGGTACCCAAATGCAACCTGCGCCTGCTGCGGCGCCTTCCCCAGTGTCCGACTGGCCCGGCCCAAGCTGCCGCCCGCCGGAGCCTGGACGCACAACCGCCCCCCGTCCGGTCCGCGTGTGACGACGACGGGCGGGACGGGGGGCGGTTCGCGCTGCACCGTTCGGGGGCACGGCGCGCGCGGTGCGGGTACTCGGGTGCGGCAACCGGTGGCGCGCTTGGCAGCCTGGTTGCGGTGCGTAGAATAGTGCAGCGCACTATTCCTGTCGACACAGGGTTTCCACTTGAGGGGAGCGATGGACCGCAAGCGCGTTCGGCAGGCGCGTGGCCTTGACAACGACCGGCGGATCCTGGACGCATCCGTCACCACCGTGACGGACCGGGGCGTGGACGGGTTTGGTCTGCGCGACGTCGCTGCAGCAGCCGGCCTCACGTATGGCGCCCTGTACGCCCGCTATGCGAACACGGGCGAGTTGCTCGCGGACACCTGGGCGCAGCGGCTGCTGCCGGAGTTGGAGCGGCTGTCCGCCGCCGCCATTGCAGCGGCCGGCGCGGCGGGGAGTCCGGGCGCGCGGCACCTGCTCGGTGTGCTCCTCGGGCCAACGCCGCTCCGGCAAGCCCTGGTGGAGGTGCTGGTCGTCACGCCACGCGTTGGCGAGCTCGCAGACGTGGTGCCCTCGGCCGTCCAGGCCCTGCTGGAGCGCATGGGGCTCCTGCCGGCGTCCGGCGTGGAGGCGGGATCGTCCGCCGCGACGCGCGCCGTGGCTGCCCCGGCCACGCTTGGGGCGCTCGTGCTCGCCCTGGGCTCGGTGGCCCACGCCAACCTGGACCCGTCGCTCGAGGAGCACGCCGGGCGGGTGTCCCGCTGGATGGCCGAGGCCCAGCGCCGCTCCTGGACGGGACCGGCGCCCGTCCCTGTCGTGCCCGGGCCCGTTGTGCTCGCGCTGCGGGACGACGACCGGCGTGGCCGGCTGATGGATGCGGCGGTGCGTGTGGTGGCGCACTCGGGCGTTGCCGGCGCGAGTCTCAGGCGCATCTATCGCGCGTCGGGCTACACGCAGGCCGCCGTCTACACGGAGTACGGCAACCTGCGGGGTCTCATCGCGGACCTGGTGGATCGTGCGACGGCGGGTGTCACCGCGGTGGACCCCACCCCTGGGCGGTACACGCGCCCGGAGCTGCTCGCCGCTCGCCTTGCCGGGCTCGCGTCGCCCGAGGGCCAGCTCCGGCGCCGGCTCGCCCTGGAGCTGTTCCTCCTTGCCTCCCACGAACCGGACATCGGGCTGCGGACGGCCGCGGCGGACGCGGCAGCCGATGCCGCCGTGGCCGCGCACCTGCTCCCGGCCAACCCGGACGCAGCGGCCGTGCAGGCGGTCTTCCGGCGGGTGGGCCGACACGTCATGTTCGGGTCCGCCGTGCTGTCCGGGGTCGTCCCGGGCCTTGCCGGGCTGGACTGGCGGCCGTTCATCGGCGGGATGCTGGGAGCCGTGCTGGCGGAGCAGGGGATCCCGGAGGGCCGGTAGGCCCGGCGGCGGGCACGGTCGCGGCCCGCCTGCGGGACTGGCCTGCCGTGATCGCGCCGGGCGTGCATCATCCTGCCCATGTCCAACCTGCCTGCCTCCTTCCGCGCCTACGTCGTTGACCGCCCCGCCGGCGGCACCTTCTCCCGCGGCCTGCGGTCGCTTGCCGAGGAGGACCTTCCCGCCGGCGAGGTCACCGTCCGCGTCGCGTGGTCCGGGGTCAACTTCAAGGACGGGCTGTGCGCACGGGAGGA
>CAIYZX010000582.1 GCA_903930745.1 uncultured Chloroflexota bacterium
GATCGATGTGCCCGGCCTGGGCTCCGTCCGCGTGGACGTGGCGTGGGGCGGCATGTGGTACCTGGTGGTGGACGCCGCCGATCTGGGCCTCACCCTTGCCCCCACGGAGCACAAGGACGTGGTGGTGCTGGGCGAGCGTGCACGCCTCGCCGCATCGGAGCAGCTGCGCGTCCTCCATCCCGGCAACCCGGAGCTGGCGAGCACCATCCAGGGCACCGTCATCGGCGGGCCGGTGGAGCTGGTGGCCCCGGACACGCTGCGCTCTCGGAACGCCGCGGTGATCCCGCCCGGCTGGATCGACCGGTGCCCCTGCGGCACGGGCACCTGCGCCCGGATGTCCGTCCTCCACGCCCGCGGCGAGCTGGCGGTGGGGCAGACGTTCCTCCATGACTCGTTCATCGGGACGCAGTTCACGGGCCGGGTCATCGGCGAGACCACGGTGGGCGGCGTGCGGGCCATCGTCCCCACCGTGGGCGGCCGCGCCTGGATCACCGGCACCTCGCAGCGCGGCGTCCACCCCTCGGACCCGTTCCCCGCAGGCTTCTCCCTGGAGGCCCTCGCCGCCGGCACGGTGGTGATCCGGGGCTGACGCCTCGTTGCCCGGCTTCCTCCGGCCCGCTGCCCGCCCAGCGGGCAACCCGATCGACGCCCCTGCATTCCTGCCCGTTTCCGGATGCAGATCTGGCGATTTCGAGCCTGGCTTGCTGATTCTGCCCGCGTGGAGGTACAGGATCGCCGCCCCTCCGGCTGGGACGCCCGCTGGGCGGGCACCCTGGGGAGCTGTCCTGCGTGAGGATCGAGCGAGTCCCTGGGCGACTTGCTCGAGGGTGCGAGGCGAGGTGGCTCCCAACCGGGTGGCCGGCCCGTGGGTCGGGATGCGCTGGCCCTTGCGCCGTTGGCAGGCCGGGGTGAACATCGGGCAAGCACCCGTACGACCGGGTGGGGAGAAGGGGGACCAGGTGGCTCGGTTCGGCAGGGGAGCAAAGCTTGCGATCTCCGCCGGCGCGTTGATCGTCGCGGGCGCTGTGGTTGGACCGCGGATCGCGCCACGCAACGCAACGGTCGTCGTCGAGAACCGTGCCGAGTCAGCGATCGACGTTCATCTCGGCAAGGATGTCGAGCACGCTGCCTACGCGCACGTGGACCCGCACAGCTCCACGACGATCATGGTCTCCACGCCACGCAACGACGGGAGTCCGTCCGCAGACTGGGACGGCAGCGCGCTACCGGTGCGGGTTCGAGACTCGCAGGGCGATCACGACCTCGGGATCCCGGCGGACTGGAATCCCTGGCACACCTACGAGGTCTTGTGGTGCGGCGCCGACGGTTGCCCCTGAGCCTTCGATCGTGACCTTCCGGCGGACGGCCGGCTAGAAGTAGGAGGCCACCGGCTCGCCCAGGACGTCCATGCGCGGGGTGATGCCCAGGCCGGGCGTGGTGGGGGCGGTCACGCGGCCGTCCACCACCGGGAAGTCGCCATCGGCCGTCTGGACGGCCACCATGTCGCGGCACTCCAGCACGGAGCGGAGGTACTTCTCCGGCACGGTCTGGCCCATGTGGACGATGGCCGCGAACGCGATGTCTGACCCCGTGGTCTCCTGCACGCTCATCGTGAGCCCGGCGGCGAGCGCCATGTCGCGCTGGCGGCGCCCGCGGGTGAGGCCGCCGTTCTTGGAGATCTTGAGGCCGAAGCCCTCGGCGGCGTCGTCGGCGATCAGCTTGGCGATGGAGTCGTCATCGGTGGCCAGCTCGTCGAAGATGATCGGCACGTTCGTCCGCCGGCGCAGCGAGACGATCTCGCGCCACGTGGCGCACGGCGCCTCCAGCACGAAGTCCAGGCCGGGCGGGAGCAGGCGCAGCATCCGCAGGGCGGACTCCACGGTCATGCCGCCGTTCGCGTCCACCAGGAAGAACTCGCCCGGGCGCTTGTCCGCGAGGCTCTCCGCGATCCGCGCCGCGTCCTCCGACGGGTCCCCGCCGATCTTCACGGAATGGCAGAGGTAGCCCTGCGCCCGATGCTCGGCCACGCGCCGGCGCATCTCCGACGGCTCGCCCATGTAGATGGACGAGATGATCGGCATCCGCACGTTTGTCCGGCCGCCCAGCAGGTCGCAGACCGGCATCCCGGTGGCCTTGCCGAAGACATCCCAGCACGCGACGTCGATGGCGGTCTTGGCGTGGAGGTGGCCCAGGAGCGCCGTGTCCATCGCCTCGTTGATCCGGTCCACGTGGCGCGGGTCCATCCCCAGGAGCTGCGGCGCAATCTCCGCGATGCCGGCCCGGACACCCAGCGCGTGCGAGGCGATGTACGTGGAGCCGAAGGGGGTGGACTCCCCCCAGCCCTCGATGCCGGTGTCCGTGGTGATCCGGACCATCGTGGCGTCAAAGCTCCGGTACTCGCGGCCGCCGGAGAGCAGGTAGACGCCGCCCGAGTAGGGGAGGTCAACCTGGAAGACGTCGATCCTTGCGATGCGCACGGCTGGTGCTCCTACTCGGGGATGACAAGCACGAGCTTGCCGCTGATCGTCTTGGTCAGGAAGTCCTCCTGGGCGCGGCCGATCTCGCTGAGCGGGTACGTCCGCCCGATGCGCGGCCGGATCTCGCCCCGCTCCACGTAGCCCACGAGGTTCTCGAAGACCTCGTCCTCCTGGAACGTGCAGCCGAGGAACGTGAGGTCCTTGAGGTACAGCGTCCGGACGTCCAGCTCCACGAGCGGGCCGGCGATGGCGCCCGCCACGGCGTAGCGGCCGCCCTTGCGCAGGACGTCCAGCAGCTCCGGGAAGGCGGGGCCCGCGGCCACGTCCACCACCACGTCCACGCTGTCGCGTCCCAGGGCCTTCACGAGCGACTCGCCGCGCGCGACCACGCGGTCTGCGCCCAGCTCAAGGAGCTCGGCCGCCTTCGATGCCGCGGCGATCGCCGTGACCCGCGCCCCGCGGCGCTTCGCCAGCTGCACGGCCGCAGAGCCCACGCCGCCCGATGCGCCCGCGATGAGCACGTGCTCGCCCGCCGCGACGCCCGCCCGGTGGAGCATGTTCTCCGCCGTGGAGTACGCGCACGGGATGGTGGCCAGCTCCACGTCCGTCCAGGTGGCGTCCACCCTGTAGGTCTCGCGCGAGGGCGCCTTCGCGTACTGGGCGAAGGCGCCGTCCGTCTCGGAGCCAAAGGTCCAGCACTCGTACGGGCGGTAGTCCACGTACGTGCGGAGCATGTTGCGGACAATGACGCGCTCGCCGATGCGCGCCGGGTCCACGCCCTCGCCCACCGCCACGATGCGCCCGGCGGCGTCCGCTCCCTGGATCCGCGGGAACTGGAGGGGGACGCCGGCCCAGGAGGCGTCATCGGCATCGTCCGTGGCGCCCTTCTCCGCGAGGTCCTCCGTGGCGCCCTTGACGCTCTTGGAGTACCAGCCGATGCGGGTGTTGATGTCCGTGTTGTTCACCGCGGCCGCGGCGACCTTCACCAGGACCTCGCCCGGGCCCGGGACCGGGGTGGGGATGTCCGTCCGGTAGACCAGCTGGTCCGTGCCGCCGTGACCCACCAGCTGCACGCCGGTCATGACGCTGGGAATGGGCTGGCTCATGGTCTCGCGGCGCTCCTGGCTGGACTTCCTGCTCCGGGCGGCCGTTCCCGCCGGCCCTCCTGGTGGCTCCGGCCGTTCTCGCCGGCCCCCTCGGTGTCGCCGGCCGTGTGCCCTTTACAAGCGTCCCATGATGTGGGACAGTCCCGTATATCGGGAAGCCAACCGTCAGGCGCAGCGTAGTCGAAGGGTTGCCGGGTGTCCAGAGTCCAATCCATCTCTCGCGCGTTCGCCGTCCTGGACGCGCTGGGGGGACCGCCGCTGGGCGTGACCGCGATCGCAGAGCGGGTGGGGCTGCCGAAGTCCACGACGGGGCGCCTGCTCCAGTCCCTTGCCGATGAGGGCGTGGTGGAGCAGGTGGAGGGCGGGACGGACTACCGGATCGGCGCGCGGATCGCGGCGCTGTTCGCGGCCTCGCGGCCGTCCGGGTCGCTGATCGCGCTGGCGCGGCCGCATCTCCAGGCGCTTGCCCTGGTGACGGGCGAGGTGTCTGGGATCTCCGTGGCGGAGGGCCGGATGGTCCACCACATGTACCACGAGCAGCCGGCCGAGCAGGACGTCCAGGTCCGCAACTGGAC
>CAIYZX010000583.1 GCA_903930745.1 uncultured Chloroflexota bacterium
AAGGACGCTGTTCTCCACCGTGCCGTTGATGATGCAGCCGTGGCTGATCAGCGAGTGGCGGGCGTGGGCGAAGGGGCCCAGCTTGGCGGGGGAGCGCTCCTCGGAGCGGGTGTGCATGCGCCAGGACTTGTCGAACAGGTCAATCGGCGGCACGAGGCCCACGAGATCAAGGTTCGCGGCCCAGAAGGCCTCGACGGTGCCCACGTCACGCCAGTACCCGTTGAACTCGTGGACGTACACCGGCTCGCCCGCGGCGAGCATCGCCGGGATGACGTCCTTGCCGAAGTCGTGGCGGTCCGCGGTGACCCACTCGTCCAGCGCCTTCGGGTCGAAGACGTAGATCCCCATGGACGCGAGGGTGCTGCGCGGCTCCGCCGGCTTCTCCTCCCAGTCCGTGATGCGACCGGTCTCGTCCGTGATGGCGACGCCCATGCGGGTGGCCTCGTCCAGCGGGACGTCCAGGACCGCGATCGTGAGCTTGGCACCGGTGCGGCGGTGCGTCTCGATGAACGGGCGGTAGTCCATCGTGTAGATGTGGTCGCCGCCCAGGATCACGACGAGCTCCGGGTCCCCGTCCAGCACGTCCTTCATGTTGCGGCGGACGGCGTCGGCGGTGCCCTGGTACCAGCCCACGTTGTCAAGGCGCGAGAGGTACGGCTGCAGGATCCGGACACCACCGCCGTGGCGGCGGTCCAGGTCCCAAGAGCGGCCGGCGCCGATGTGGTCGATGAGGGAGCGGGGGCTGTACTGCGTCAGGACGAGGACGTCGTCGATGTCCGAGTTGACGCAGTTGGACAGGGCGAAGTCGATGATCCGGTACTTGCCGCCAAAGGGAACCGCGGGCTTGGCCCGCTGGTCCGACAGCACCGACAGACGCTCGCCAGCGCCGCCGGCAAGGATGACGGCCCGCACGCCCATCGTCCCACCTCCCTTGAATGCACATCGTGGCTGGGTGCGGCTCGGCGCCCACGATCGGAATCGTCGCCCGTGCAAGCACGATCCGTCAAGCGCGCCGGTCCCGGGTCGCCCTTGCGTCCGGGACCGCGCTCGCGCTCCGGCTCGCAGGAGGGTCCGACCCGGTTCCGGGTGCGCGGCTCCAAGCACTCGAACGGATGTTCGAAGCACGCAGGACCGGGTACACTGCGCCCGTGCCCCAGGATCGGATCGTCGTGCGCGGCGCGCGCGAGCACAACCTCAAGGGAATTGACGTCACGTTCCCGCGTGACCGGCTGGTGGTGATCACCGGCCTGTCCGGGAGTGGCAAGTCCAGCCTTGCCTTCGACACCATCTACGCCGAGGGCCAGCGCCGGTACGTGGAGAGCCTCTCCGCGTACGCCCGGCAGTTCCTGGGCCAGATGGAGAAGCCGGATGTCGACCAGATCGACGGGCTCTCGCCGGCCATCTCCATCGACCAGAAGGGCGCCAGCAAGAACCCGCGCTCAACGGTTGGCACGGTCACGGAGATCTACGACTACCTGCGCCTGCTGTTCGCGCGCATCGGCCACCCGCACTGTCCCGCCTGCGGCCGGGAGATCGAGCGGCAGACCGTCAGCCAGATCGTGGACCAGGTGCTGGGGCTCCCGGAGGGGACCCGCCTCCTCGTCCTCGGCCCGCTCATCAAGGACCGCAAGACCGAGGGAGACCGCGTCTTCGAGGGGGCCCGCAAGCAGGGCTTCGTGCGCGTGCG
>CAIYZX010000584.1 GCA_903930745.1 uncultured Chloroflexota bacterium
CCTCGCCTACGCGCCGGAGATCGCCAACGCGATGCTGCGCCGCCAGCAGGCGAACGCCGTGATCGCGGCCCGCACGCGGATCGTGGAAGGCGCCGTGGGCATGGTGGAGATGGCGCTGGAGCAGCTGTCCGCCAAGCAGGTGGTGGACCTGGACGAGGAGCGCAAGGCGCAGATGGTGTCCAACCTGCTGGTGGTCCTCTGCTCCGAGCACGAGGCCCAGCCGGTCCTCAACGCCGGCACGCTCTATGCCTAGCAGGCGGGTGCGGGTGCGGGCAGGCGCGGCGGAGGAGCGGCCTCCACCATGGCCGAGCGCAAGCCGTTCCTGCTGCGCCTGGACCCCGAGACGTACACGGCCCTGCAGCGCTGGGCCGCAGACGACCTGCGGTCTGTGAACGGCCAGGTGGAGTTCCTGCTCCGCCGGGCCCTCGCGGAGGCCGGACGCCTGGCGCCACGGGGAGGCGCGGTCTCGGGCACCATGGGCGCCACACCCGTGGCCGGCCCCGGTGCCGGCCCGGACGACCCCGCCACACCAGAGGACAGGAACCCGACCCCATGACCTACGACGTCGCCGCGCTCCGGGTCCACTTCCCGTCGCTCGCCTCGGGCATCGCCCACTTCGACGGGCCGGGTGGCACCCAGACGCCGCGCGAGGTTGGCGAGGCGGTCTTCGCGACGATCACGGGACCGCTCTCCAACCGCGGCAGGGCCGTCCTCTCGGAGCGGAACGCGGACGACGCCGTGCTCGCGTTCCGCTCGGCGATGGGGGACTACCTGGGCCAGGCGCCAGAGGGGATCGTCTTCGGGCGGTCCGCCACGCAGATCACGATGGACCTCGCGCGGGCGCTCGCGAAGACCTGGGGGCCCGGCGACGAGGTGATCGTCTCGCGCCTGGACCACGACTGCAACGTGCGCCCCTGGATCATCGCCGCGGAGCGCGTGGGCGCCACCGTTCGCTGGCTGGACTTCGATCCGGCCACCGCCGAAGCCGACCTCGCCAGCCTTGATGCCGCGCTCTCCCCGCGGACGAGGCTCGTGGCCGTCACGGGCGCCTCCAACATCCTGGGCACCAAGCCGCCGCACGCGCTGATCGCCGCCAAGGCACACGCCGTCGGCGCGCTCTTCTGGGTGGACGCGGTCCATCTCGCGGCCCATGACCTCGTGGACATGGCGGCGCTGGGCGCGGACCTCCTCGTCTGCTCGCCGTACAAGTTCCTTGGCCCCCACTGTGCCGTCCTGGGCGCGTCACCCGCACTCCTGGAGACGGTCTGGCCGGACAAGCTGGCCCCGTCCACCATGGTGGTCCCGGAGCGCTTCGAGCTGGGCACGCTCCCGTACGAGCTGCTGGCCGGCGTCACCGCCGCCGTGGACTTCATCGCGGGCATCGCGCCCGGCGCGGCCACGAGTCGTCGCGAGCGTCTCCGCTCCTCGTTCCACGCGCTGGACGTGCGGGAGCTCGCGATGCGCACGCGGATCGAGGCGGCCCTCGCGGGCTTTGGCGACCGGGTGGTGCTCCACTCGCGTGCGGCCGACCGCACGCCAACGCTGTACATGACGATGCCGGGCCGCTCCCCTGAGGCGGCCTCCGCCTTCCTCGCGGAGCGCGGCGTGCAGGCGCCATCGGGCGATTTCTACGGGTACGAGACGTTCCGCCGCCTGGGCGAG
>CAIYZX010000585.1 GCA_903930745.1 uncultured Chloroflexota bacterium
GATCGAGGGGGCCGCTGGAGCGACGGACTCGCGCCACGGAGCCTCTCCTGAGTTCGTTGGCACTCTCACTATGCGAGTGCTAACTGCGTTGCGGGCAGTCTAGCAATCGGGGGTTGCGAGTGTCAACGGACCCGGATGGGTCCCCTTGGGGCAGGTTCGGGGCGCCGCGGCCCCCCGGGCGGCGGCCGGCGGTTCTACCTCAGGATCACGAAGGCGTCCACGTCCACGCGCGGCCGGCCGGCGGTCCCGAGGCCCACCACCTTGACCGTGTGCCTCCCGGACGCGCCCCAGCCGTACGACCAGACCACGGAACGTGAGCCGCCGCTGGTGCCGAGGTCCACCGTGGCGCGGTACACGCCATCGACGTACAGCTTCACCTTGCCGCGCGTGGTGGCCCTCGTGGCGACGAGCGCCACTTGCCGACCCGTGAAGGTGAACGCCGCAGCGGCACCCCTTGCCTGCGACCAGGCCACCGACCCACCGGAGTAGCCCGTGCCCAGCGACCTCGTCCAGGTGCCCTGGTAGGTGACGGCCGTGGCGGACTGCTGGACCAGCAGGCCCGTGGCGGTCACGGCCGTTGACCATGCGGAGACGTTGCCATCCCGGTCCACCGCACGCACCTGGAACCGGGTCACCGCGCCGGACGTGACCGCGAGATCCGCATCCGGCGTCGGCCGGGCAGCGGCAACCACGACCCAGGCGCCGCCGTTCACGCTGCGCCTCACCTCGAAGTGGTCCACGCCGGACCCGCCATTGTCGTCGGCGCCCGTCCACGCGAGGTGGACCGGAACGCCCGTCCCGAGACGGATTCCCGTCCGAAGCGCAGCGGTGGGGGTGCCAACCACCGGAGCGACGGCCTCCTCCTCCACCGCGCCGATGTCGCAGGCGCCGGAGCGCACGCGACCCCGCTGGTCCACGGCTCCAACGGCCGCGCTGACGCAGACCGTGGCATCGCCTGCGTCACGGGCCGGCGAGGTGGCGGCGATGCCCACGGTACGCGTGGGGCCGCCATTGTCTGCGAGGCCATCCGCGTCCAGGATGTCCAGCACCGTCTTGCCCAGCGGGATCGCCAGCACGTTGGACGTGGACGACGGCGAGAGCGTCGCGCCGAAGGCCACCGTCACCTCGGACGCGGTCTTGGCGCCGCCAGGCATTCCAGCCTCGTTGCCCACGACGATGGTGTTGCGCAGCGTGGTGGTTCCCGCCGCCACCTCGATGCCCGCGCCGTCCATGGTGGCGGACCCGTTCATGGCGATCGTTGCGTTGGAGATCGTGGCGGTCCCGCCGGACTGGATGCCGCCGCCCTTGCCCATCATGGCCCCGCCGCCACCGGGCGCCCAGTTGCCGTGGACGGTGACGTTGGCCAGGTCAAGGCTGCCCAGCGAGTACACGCCGCCGCCGTTGTTCGCCGTGTTGCCGCTGATCGTGGAGCGGCGCAACGTGAGCGAGGCGTCTGACGCCACGTTGACACCGCCGCCTGCGCCGGACGCAACCTGGTTGCCGGCGACCGTGCACGTCGTCAGGGTGGCAATGCTGTTCTGCAGATCCAGCCCGCCGCCGTCCACGTCCGCATCATTGCCGCTGATCGTGCACATGGTGCCGCTCATCGTTCCCCCGGCGAGGACGATGACGCCGCCACCGATGCCCGGGTACGTGACGACGCTCGTCGGCGTGCCGGTCGCCGCGTTGTTGGTGACGGACGAGCTGGTGAGCAGGAGGGTCTGGCCCAGCACGGAGAGCCCACCGCCGGACGGAGCGCTGTTCCCGTCCACGGTTGCCGCGGTGAGCGCGATCGTGCCGAGGCCATCACCCTTGGCGTCGATCCCACCGCCGGTCGTGCCGGCCGTGTTGCCGTGGATCGTGGAATCCGCCACGGACAGGTCGGCCAGCGTGGCAATGCCGCCACCGCCCGACGAGGCGGCGTTGTCCGTCACGACGGAGTCCGTAAGTGAAACGGCTGCGCCCGGCGTGGCGAAGATGGCCCCGCCATCGCCCGCTCCGGCCCCGGAGGCGCTGTTCCCCGTGAAGCTGGTGTTGATGATGCTGGTATTGGACCCGAGGTCACCGCCAATGATCATCATGGCGCCACCGAAGGTGCCGGTGTTGTTCGTGAACTGCGAGTTCGAGATGCCGGTGGTTCCCCCGAGGACGATGAGGGCACCTGGCCCTGCCGCCGCGGCGTTGCCATCAAAGGTGCTGCCAGAGATGGTGAGGTTGCCCTGCGCGACGATGGCGCCCGCCTGCTGCAGCGCGGCGTTGGCGGTGAACGTGGAGTCCGTGATCACCAGGTCCATCCCGGGCTCGTTCGCGACCGCGCCACCGAACCCCGCGCTGTTGGTGTCGAACGTCGTCCGCGTGAGCGTGAGGTCTGCCACCGCGTCGATGGCCCCGCCGAATGCCGGCGCGCTGTTGCCCCTGAAGGTGGCGTCCTCCACGACGAGGGGGCCGGTGGCCATGATCGCGCCGCCATCGCCGCTGGAGTGACCGTCGGTGAACCGCAGGTGCCGGAACGTCCCGCCGCCGGCCATCAGGAGCGGGAACGTCCCGTCTCCATCGATGGTCACGCGTTCGGGCCCGCCGGCCGCAACCCCGTCCGTGCCGCCATCGATGTCCACCACGCTGGGCGAGAAGAGCGGGGCGGTGAGACTGATGGTGCCGCCAGAGGCAAAGGTGATCGTGTCCACCCCGCTGCCCGCGGGGCACTCGCCGACGCCAGGCACGAACACGGCGTCGTTGGCCGCCGCGATGAGCGCCTCCCGCAGGGTGCAGAAGCCGTCGGCGCCCTGGGCGTCTGCGAGGGACGTCACCGTGATGGCGCCGGCAGCTCGCACGGGAGCCGGGGGCACCGACGTCGTGAGCAGCAGGCACGCTGCGGCAACGACAAGGGCTTGGGCAACGGGGCGGCGTGCCATCTGCGGGACCTCCGGGACGACCCGGCCGCGGAGGTCACAGGCGCCCCCAGGAGCCGGGGCGCACGTCGATCGTGCTCTTGCCGGCGCGCCGCGCCTGACGGCGGACGGCCAGAACCGCGGTCAGACAGGCGGAAGGCAGGGGTCTCCGCCGCTCGCCCGGCCCAGCACTCGCGGGCGACAGCCACAGCAGGCGGGTCAGACGATGCGGCTGAACAGCTCGTTGGAGAGGAGGCGGCCGCGGGTCGTGAGGTGGACGCGCGGCGCATCGGGCGTCCCGGTCCGCTCCAGGAGACCGCTGTCCAGCGCCCAGGCCAGGTGCGGGCCGAGCGGTGCGGCGCCGGGCCGATCGGGATCCAGCCCCGTGTCCAGGCGCAGGGCGAGGATCACGGCCTCGGCAGCGGCCGTCTCGGCGTCCACGGTCTCCGAGCCACCCGGGGGCAGCCGCGGCGTCCCGCCAGGCCCGGCGAGCGCCCGCAGGTACCCGTCCAGGCGGGCGGCGTTCCAGCGGCGGACCACGCCGTCGAACGCATGAGCGCCCGGCCCAACCGCCTCGTACGGGCGGCGCTGCCAATAGACCAGGTTGTGCCGTGACTCCCGCCCCGGGAGGGCCCAGTTGGAGATCTCGTAGCCGCGGAACCCGGCCGCGGCCAGCCGCTCCACCGCCAACAGGTACTGCGCGGCGGCCCGCTCCTCGTCCTGCTCGCGGATCGCCCCGGCCCGCCATCGTCGCGCGCCCGGCGTCGTGGGCAGGTGGTCGCCGTCCTCGCCCGTGAGCCCCTCGGCATCGGGGTCGTCCAGGGTGAGCGCGTACGCGGAGACGTGGTCCACGCCCAGGTCCACCGCTTGCGCCAGCGCGTCGCCGAACGCCTCCACGGACTGACCCGGCACGTCGTAGAGGAGGTCCACGGACACCGACCGGATCCCGGCCGCGTGCGCCTCGCGGACCGCCGCCGCCACGTCCGCCGCCCGGTGCCGGCGCCCCAACCGGCGGAGCTGCCCCGGGTCAAACGCCTGGGCGCCCAGGGAGACGCGCGTCACGCCGGCCACGGCGAGATCGGCGGCCGTGCCCCGCTCATCGGCGCCCGGGTTCGCCTCGATGGTGACCTCGGCGCCCTCCGCGATCCCGAAGCGGGCGCGCACCAGGTCCAGGAAGGAGGCGATGGCCGCGGACGGCAGCAGCGTGGGCGTCCCGCCGCCGAGATAGACCGTCTCCAGTGGCGCGCGCGAGGGGAACGCGGCGTCCAGCGCATCCGCCCGCAGCGAGAGCTCCGCGAGCAGGGCGTCCGTGAAGGCGCCAACCCGTGACCGGGGGCCGCGCGCCTCCGCCCCCGCGTAGACCACGAAGTCGCAGTACGGGCAGAGCGAGACGCAGAACGGGACGTGCAGGTAGAGCGCGACCGGCGGGAGCGTGGCGGCTGCGCCCGGCGGCGACAGCGGAGCCGGTGAGGTCGTGGCCTCAGCCCTCGGGGGCGTCCAGCACCTGCCAGCCATCGGGCGTCCGGCGGCGGTGCTCCACCTCTTCCTCCTCGGTCCCGCGCGGCTTCGGGATGCCGCTGTGACCCGTGGTGAAGAAGATGGCGCAACGGGAGATCGCGTGACCCAGGAACGCGGCGCCGATGCCCCCGGTGATCCCGGTGAGCCAGCCACCTGCGAGGCCCGCCGCCAGCACGACCACGAGCATGTACCAGGGCCGGCCCGGGGCGCCCAGGCGCGTTGCCAGCGCGTAGACCAGCGCCTGCGTGAGGTTGGCAAGATTGGGATCGATGCCCGCGGTCACCATGAAGCCGAACAGCATCCCGCGGAACACCGCCTCGTCCATGAGCGTTGTCACCACCGCGTTCACCACGGCCACCGGGATGGCCGACATCGCGGGAACGCGGACTCGGCGGTATCGCCACAGCGCCAATCCCACGGCGATGGCGAGCCCGATGGCCCCGTAGGCGAGACCCAGGATCAGCGCGCCCAGCCGTTCACCCAGCGTGAGGTAGAGCTCGCCGGCGGCTCGCGGATGGATGGTGACGACGGCGAAGACCAGGCCGAGGCCCAGGATGTAGAAGGCGATGCGCCGGATCAGCGAGGGACGGCGGCCCCAGCGGTCCGTGTCGTTGTACTCGGCGGCGTTGAAGCGCTCGGCGTCCAGGCGCAGCAGGATGAGCAGCAGCATGAGGCCAAGCGCGATCAGGACCCGGAGCTCGTCCGGGACCTCGTCCACACCCGGGATGGGCAGGCCGAACACGCTGGGGTCAGCCCTGGCGGACCAGGCGGGCGCGACGCTCCATGTGGAGCCTCACTCCTCGCCGATCCTCAGGATGGCGAGGAACGCCTCCTGCGGAATCTCGACCGAGCCCACGCGCTTCATCCGCGCCTTGCCCTCTTTCTGCTTCTCGAGCAGCTTGCGCTTCCGGCTGATGTCGCCACCGTAGCACTTTGCGAGTACGTTCTTCCGCATGGCGGAGAGCGTCTCGCGGGCCACGACGTGGCTGCCGATGGCGGCCTGGATGGGCACCTCGAACATCTGGCGCGGGATCAGCTTGCGCAGCTGGGCGGCGAGGCTGCGGCCCGTGGTCTGCGCGCGGTCACGGTGGACGATGAGCGAGAGGGCGTCAACCGGCTCGCCGGCCACGAGGACGTCCAGCTTCACGAGGTTCGCCGTGCGGTAGCCGGCCTCCTCGTACTCCATGGACGCGTAGCCCTGCGTACGGCTCTTGAGCTGGTCGTAGTAGTCAACGATGAGCTCGCCCAGCGGCAGCTCGAAGTGCATGTGCACGCGCTGCGGGTCCAGGTACTCCATCGTCTCGAAGATGCCGCGGCGGTTCGTCGTGAGCTCCATGAGCGTCCCGATGTACTTGTCCGGCGTCACGATGCCCAGCTTGACCCAGGGCTCCTCGATGCTGTCGATCTCGCCCACGTCCGGGAAGCGGGCGGGGTTGTCCACCACCACCTTGCCGCGGTTCATCGTGAGGTTGATGTGGTACTCCACGGACGGCGCGGAGGCGATCAGGTCAAGGTCGAACTCGCGCTCCAGGCGCTCCTGGACGATCTCCATGTGCAGGAGGCCAAGGAAGCCGCAGCGGAAGCCGAAGCCAAGCGCCACGGAGCTCTCCGGCTCGAACGTGAACGAGGCGTCGTTGAGGTGGAGCTTCTCCAGCGCGTCGCGCAGCAGCGGGTAGTCCGGCCCGCTCACCGGGTAGAGGCCCGCGAATACGAGGCTCTTCGCCTCCTGGAAGCCCGGCAGGGGCTCCGCCGCGGGGCTGCCGGAGAGCGTCACGGTGTCGCCCACCTGGGCCTCCCGGACGTTCTTGAGGCCGGTGGCCACGTAGCCCACCTCGCCCGCCTTGAGCTGCTTGATCGGCACCAGCTGCGGCCGGAAGACGCCCAGCTCCAGGAGCTCCGCCTCGGCGCCGCTGGCCATCAGGCGGATCCCGTCGTGGTCGTTGAGCGTGCCCTCCGCGAGGCGGATGTAGCAGAGCACGCCCTTGTAGGGGTCGTAGTGGCTGTCGAAGACGAGGGCGCGCAGCGGCGCCTTCGGGTCTCCCTTGGGCGCCGGGACCCGGGCCACGATGGCCTCCAGGATCTCCGGGACGCCGCGGCCCTCCTTGGCGGAGGCCAGGATGACCTCCTCGCGCGGGATCGCGAGGACGTTCTCCAGCTCCTCCATGACCACCTCCGGCTGGGCGGACGGGAGGTCGATCTTGTTGATGACCGGGATGATCGTGAGGCCCTCGCGCATCGCGAGGTGCACGTTCGCCAGCGTCTGGGCCTCGATGCCCTGCGCGGCGTCCACGACCAGGATCGCGCCCTCGCACGCCTGCAGGCTGCGGCTCACCTCGTAGGAGAAGTCCACGTGGCCTGGCGTGTCGATCAGGTTGAGCGCGTACAGGTGCCCATCGTCCGCCGTGTACTCAAGGCGCACCGCACGCGCCTTGATGGTGATCCCCTTCTCCTTCTCCAGGTCCATGGAATCGAGGACCTGGCTCGTCATCTGGCGCGCATCGATGGTGTGCGTCAGCTCGAGGAGGCGGTCGGACAGCGTGGTCTTCCCGTGATCGATATGGGCGATGATCGAGAAGTTGCGCACGCGCGCCTGGGGGATGCTCACGACGCGGCAGTGTACCGGGTGGGGGTGCCCGCGGGCCCGGGTCGGGTCCAGGCCACCGGGAGAGGCGGCGTCCCTCCTCGGGTACGATCCGCGGACCATGCCCACGGAGACCCTCTCCCCCGCGCTCATCGACGGCTATCGCCGCTTCCGCTCCGGCCGGTACAGCCAGGAGCACGAGCGGTACCTGCGCCTCGCGTCCGAAGGGCAGCGGCCCTCCACGATGCTGGTGGCCTGCTCGGACTCGCGTTCGGGCCCGGAGACCGTGTTCGACGCCCTGCCCGGCGAGCTCTTCGTGGTCCGCAACGTGGCGGCGCTGGTGCCGGTCTACGCGCCGGACTCCCGGTCCCATGCGGCGTCGGCGGCGCTGGAGTTCGCGGTCCTCGCGCTGGGCGTTTCAGACATCGTCGTCATGGGCCACGGCCGCTGCGGTGGCGTGGCCGCCGCCTTCGAGGACGCGGCGCCCCTCACCGCCTCCGACTTCATCGGCACGTGGGTGGCGCCGCTGCGCGACCTGGCCTCGGAGCTGGACCCCTCGGACTGGTCCGACCCCGCCCGCATGCGACGCGAGCTGGAGTTCCGCAGCGTGGAGCAGAGCGTGGTGAACCTGCGGACCTTCCCGTGGATCCGCTCACGCGAGAAGGCCGGGACGCTGTCGATCGCCGGGTGCTGGTTTGACATCGCCCTCGGCGAGCTGTGGGCGATGACCGATGCCGGCTGGGAGCGCGTCCCGGACGCCTGACCTCCGGGTTGCGGGGGCCGCCCGGACGAGCGGACGGCCCCGCCTCGGTCAGCCCGCCGTCTTGCGGATGGGCGCGGTGAACGCCCCGCCGGCCCACTGGTTGACCGCCTGGACACGGAGCTCGTAGGTGACCCCGCGGGTCAGGCCCGTCACCACCGCGGTGGTCGCGGTCCTCATGCCGTCTGCGAACGTCCTCCAGGTCGTGGTTCCAACCCTGCGGTACTGCACCACGTAGTCCAGCAGCGGCGACCCGCCGGAGTTGGAGGGCGCGGCCCAGGAGAGGCTGACCCGGCCGGAGCCCGGGGCCCCGGCCAGCGAGAGCGGTGCCGTGGGGCCGCCCGGCAGGCCGAACTGGGCGATGCCCGCGGTGTTCGGCAGGCCCGCGATGGAGGTGAAGAACCCGGTGTGCGTGTACACCCGACCATTCACCGACGCCCAGGTGCCGTACGGCTGCCCACTCGAGGCTGTGGGTGCAGGAACACCCAGGTTGAGCCAGGCCTTGCCGTTCCATGCCGCGACGTTGTCCGCGTTCGCGTTCCCGCCGGCGTCTCGAAAGCTGCCGGAGGCGATCATCGTGACCCCATACGGCACCAGCGACCAGACTCCCGCGGAGAGGGGTCCGGACCCGCTGGCGGAATTGGCCGGATTGGTGCCCAGGTTGGTCCACGCTGTCCCGGTCCAGACGGCCACGAAGTCCGCGGCAGGGTTGCCTGAGACGTCGGTGAACGTCCCGCCCACGAAGATCCGACCACCCGAGAACTCGAAGTCAAGCACGGCAGCCTGTGGACCGGGCACGATCGCAGGGCCGGCCTGGCCCGCCTCCCGGAGCCCGTGCCATGTGCCGGTCGCGGTGTCGAAGTAGGCGAACCGGGAGGCTGTCGTGTCGCCGCCTGCGCTCGAGAAGGCGCCGCCAACCCAGACCTTGCCGTCCGGCCGAGCGTCAACCTTGAAGACGCCGCCGTCCAGTGAACCATCCGTTGCGCCGCCCGGCACCAGCCCCGTCCACGCGGTGCCGTTCCACCGGGCGACGCGATCGGCGGTCGCCACGCCATCGGCATTGACGAACTGTCCCCCAACGTAGATGTCGGATCCCAGGACATCCACGGAAACGATGCTCGTGGTGAACGGAGACCCGCCCAACACCGCGGAACGAGTGCTCCACGAGGAGCCGTTCCAGACCGCGAAGTAGTCGATGTTCGTCGCGCCGGCAACGTCGATGAAGTCACCGACGGCGATCACCTTGGAGCCAAGGAATGCGACCCCGGTGACCGTGGCGCCGAACGCGCCGTTCCCCTGCCCGCTGCTGCCGAGGCCGGACCAGTCTCGGGTGACCGGATCGAACACGGCCAGGTAGTCCGCGGTGGGGTCACCGCCACCGTTGATGAACGATCCGAATGCGTAGGTTCTCCCATCGGGACCCAGGGTCGTTCCGATGACCGTCCCGGCGAGCGGATAGAGGGACGGGATGGCCGCCCAACCGCCCGTGGGCGGAGCCGCGCTCACCGGGGTGGCGGCAAGGACGGCGGCGAGCAGGCCGATGGCCAGCGGGGGCGCGAGACGCGGGCGACGCATTGTGGACCTCGGGTAGGGACAACGGCAGGGAGGCGACACTAGCAGCCTCGGGCCGCGGTGTCAGGCAAGGGTTGATCGGGAATCAGCCAGCGGTCTTGCGCACCGGGGCGCTGAAGATGCCGACAGCCCACCCGTTTCGCGCCGCCACGCGGAGGTCGTACGCCGTGCCAGTGACCAGGCCGTTCACGGTCGCCGCCCGCGTCGCGTGGATCCCGTCTGGGAAGGTGCGCCAGGTGGTGGTCCCTGCGACGCGGTACTGGACCACGTAGTCGCTGATGGCTGCGCCACCGTTGGCTGCGGGTGCGCTCCAGGTGAGCGCGATGCCCTTGGGGGTGGCCGTGGCGACGATCGCCTGCGGCGCCGTCGGCCCGGTGGGCAGGCCGAACTGGGCGATCCCAGCGGAGGCTTCCAGTCCAGCGAGCGACGCGAAGGCACCGGTGGCCGTGTAGGTGCGTGAGCGCACGCTGCCATGCGTGCAGCGAGGTGCGCCGGTCGCCGTGGAGGCCGGGCTGCCCAGGTTCAACCAGGTGGAGCCATTCCACGCTGCCACGCAGTCTCCTGCGGCGTTGCCCCCTGCATTGGTGAACGACCCCGCGACGATGACCGTCCCGCCATACGGGCGCAGCGCGGTGGCGGCGGCATCGAGGGGACCTGCGCCGCTGGCGGCGTTGGCTCCGTTCTGGCCCATCGCCTGCCAGGACGTCCCGTTCCACGCGGCCACGTAGTCAGCCCCGGGCACGCCGGCAACGTCGGTGAACGTGCCTGCCACGTACACGCGGCGGCCTGCCACTGCCAGGTCCGACACCTGTCCGCCGGCGATCGCCGGGCCGCTCATCCCCGCCTCGCGCAGGCCGTGCCAGAGCCGGCCAAGGCTGTCATACCAGGCAAGGCGCGCAGCCCGGGTGTCGCCGCCTGCGGCGGTGAACGAGCCGCCGACGAAGATCCGGCCATCCATGAGCGCATCCAGCGCGAACACCGGCCCGTTGAGGGCGCCGTTGGTCGCCCCGGCGGCGGCCAGCCCGGACCAGGAGCTGCCGTTCCAGCGCGCCACGCGGTCCGCCGCGGCCACCCCGTCCGCATCCAGGAAGGACCCGCCGACGTAGATGCTCGTCCCACTGACGTCCACCGTGGAGACGACCCCGTTGGTGAACGGAGCGCCACCGGTCGCGGACAACGTGCCCCACGAGGACCCGTTCCAGGCCGCGAAGTCGTCCACGCGCGCATCCCCGGCCACGTTGGAGAACGCGCCGACGGCGATCACCGAGGGGCCCTGGAACGCGACGTCGTACACGTAGCCGTTGAAGGCGCCGTTGCCGTGCCCATCGCTTCCCAGGCCATCCCAGGAGCCGGTTGCCGGGTCATACACGGCGAGGTAGTCCGCGGTGGGATCGCCGCCGGCATTGGTGAAAGCGCCGAAGGCGTAGAGACGGCCGTCCGGCCCTGTCTCGGCGCCCCACACCACGGCACCCGGGCCGAATGGCGAGCCGCCACCCGGCGCGGGCAGGGCGGCCCACTGGTTGACCGCGGGCGTGGCGAGCACGGGCACGGCGACAAGCGCAAGCAGGGCCGCGAGGACGGCCGCACGTCGCGTGCGGCAGCGGGTGTCGGGGAGGATTGTCGGATCCTTTCCGGGCGGTGACCCTGCCGCGATGGTAGGGGCGGGCACCACGCCGCGGCAGCGGCTGCATCCGCAACCGCTCGTAGGAATGCATGACGGCAGGCCCCGGACGCGTCGGACGATTAGGATTGGCCCATGACCGTGACCTCCTCCTCAACGCCCGCCCCCTCCATGGACCAGACGCCCGCGTGGCGCGCGCTTGCCCGGCATCACGCCGCCGTCCGCGAGCTCCACCTGCGCGACCTGTTCGCCGCGGATCCGGCGCGGGCGCACCGTTGCACCGCCGAGGGCGCGGGTCTCTTCCTGGACTACTCCAAGCACCGCATCACCGCAGACACGCTGCCGCTCCTGCTGGACGTGGCACGCGCCGCGGACGTTGAGGGTCGCCGCGCGGCCATGTTCCGTGGCGACCGGATCAACGTCACGGAGGACCGCTCCGTCCTGCACACGGCCCTTCGGGCACCGCGCGGTGCCAGCGTGGTGGTGGACGGGCATGACGTGGTCACGGACGTGCATGCGGTGCTGGACGCCATGCGCGCCTTCGCGGATCGCGTGCGCAGCGGCGCGTGGCTGGGCTTCACCGGGAAGCGGATCCGGAACGTGGTGAACATCGGCATCGGCGGGTCTGACCTGGGTCCGGCGATGGCCACGGACGCCCTGCGCCACTACACGGAGCGCGGCATGCGCTTCCGCTTCGTCTCCAACGTGGACGGCACGGACATGCGGGACGCGCTGTTCGACCTGGACCCGTCCGAGACGCTGTTCATCGTGGCGTCCAAGACGTTCACCACCCTCGAGACCCTGACCAACGCCCGGACCGCGCGCGAATGGCTGCTGGCGGGGCTGGGCGGGGACCCGGCCGCGGTGGCGAGGCACTTCGTGGCCGTCTCCACGAACGCGGACAAGGTGCGCGAGTTCGGCATCGACACCGCCAACATGTTCGGCTTCTGGGACTGGGTTGGCGGCCGCTACTCCATGGACTCCGCCATCGGACTTGCGCTCATGGTGGCCGTGGGCCCGGACGACTTCGCGGAGCTGCTCGCCGGCTTCCATGCCATGGACGAGCACTTCCTCAACGCCCCGCTCGAGGCGAACCTGCCGGTCCTGATGGCACTGCTGGGGATCTGGTACGGGAACCTCTTCGGGTGGGAGACCCACGGCGTCCTGCCGTACAGCCAGGAGCTCCACCGCTTCCCGGCCTACCTGCAGCAGCTGGACATGGAGTCCAACGGCAAGTCCGTCCGCCTCGATGGCACGCGCGTGACCTACGGGACCGGGCCCATCGTCTGGGGCACCGCCGGCACGAACGGCCAGCACGCCTACTACCAGCTGCTCCACCAGGGCACCCGCCCGGTGCCGGTGGATCTCATCGGGTTCGTGAACCCCACCACGGAGATTGGCGACCACCACGACCTGCTGATGTCCAACCTGTTCGCGCAGGCGGAGGCGTTCGCCTTCGGCAGGACGCGTGACGAGGTGGTGGCGTCCGGCACGCCCGCCCACCAGGTGGAGCACCGGATCTTCGATGGCAACCGCCCCTCGTCCGTCCTCCTGGCGGATCGCCTGACGCCGCGCATCCTGGGCGCCCTGATCGCCCTCTACGAGCACAAGGTGTTCGTGCAGGGCGTGATCTGGGGCGTCGATTCGTTCGACCAGTGGGGCGTGGAGCTGGGCAAGGTGCTGGCGACGAAGATCGCGGCCGAGTTCACGGCCACCGCCGACCCCGTGGCGAACGACCACGACGCCTCCACCGACGCCCTCGTCCGCCGGTACCGCGCCCGCCGCATCCGGGGGTAGCCGCGGGGCCTCCCGGCCGCTCGAGGCGATTCGGGGTTGGCTGATTCGAGGGGGGCTCTGCTACTATCCCGCTTCGCGCCCTCGGGCTCCTCTCGCCTGCGCGCGCGTGACTGCTGTCTTTTGGCCAGTACCACCATTGACTTTCATGTATCGAACGGAGATCAGCCACCTTGGCTAGAACGCCCCGGAAATGGTCGGGCGCTCGCAACCCGTCCGGGCTGAAGCGCGTCCGCCAGGCTGAGCGCCGGCACGCCATCCTGCAGCCCCGTCGGTCC
>CAIYZX010000586.1 GCA_903930745.1 uncultured Chloroflexota bacterium
GAAGTTGATGGGGCTCCAGCCCAGGACGCCCACGTCAACGGTCCTCTGGACCGTGAAGTAGTAGGCGCGGTCCGGGATGTACCCCAGCAGCACGATGATGACGACGAACCAGAAGATGGACTTGACGATCGCCCAGCTCCAGCCGTCGGCATCGAACATGCCGAAGAAGGCGCGGCGGCGAACGGCGTGGGCGGGAAGCGCGGTCTGGGTCACGGTCAGCTCCCCACCTTCAGCGTCCCGATCATGTTCGGGTGCACGGTGCAGACAAACTGGTAGTCGCCGGCGGCCAGCGGATCAACCGTGTAGGAGATCTTGGCCGGGCCATTGATGATGTCGCCGGTGAAGACCAGGGCGCCGTTGGCGTCCTTGATCGCCACGTTGTGCGGGATGCCGGCGTCCTGGTTGTCGAAGTTGATCGTGAACTTGGTGTCCGCCGGAACCGTGAGCTCCGCCTTGTCGAACGCGACGTTCAGGGCGGCGACGTCAACCGTTGCACCGGCCGGAGCCTGCGACTCCACCGGGGAGGAGGACGCGCCGGCGGACGGGGCCGGGGTTGCCGGCGCGGTGTTGAACTCGTCGGCCCAGCATGCCGGGTACGGCGTGGCGCCGGGCTCCGGCTCGTAGGCGGGATCAACCCAGCCGGTGAACGTCTGCTCCTCGCCGGTCGCCTCGTCCACGATGGGCTCCCAGAGGTCTGCGTTCATCACGCGGTACGTGTCCTCCTTGGAGGCCCGCAGGAACGCGATGAGGTAGTCGATCTGCTTGTAGTTGAGCGGGCCCGCCGGGTTCCCCTGGTTGGACCAGACCGGCATGATGCTGGTGGCGTTGCCGCACGCGTAGCGCCCGCCAACGGTCAGCATGTTGCGGAGAAAGTCCGGGCTCAGGTGCGCGAACAGCTTGTCCTGGCGGTTCAGCACCGGGCCCTTGCCGCCCTCGCCGTTGACGCCGTGGCACTGCGCGCAGTTGGCCTGGTACAGGTTGTAGCCGCGCTCGACGGCGATGACCTGCTGCTCCTCCGCCGCCGCCTCGAGGCGCGGCTTCGTCCCAAGGCCGGGAATGCCCAGCTCGTAGAAGTAGTAGCCGATCACGAAGAGGCCCACGAGCGTCACCGCAAGGAAGCCAACCAGGCGCGCATTGGCGGACTGGCGGACGATGCGGGCGGCGCGCTCAGGCGTCAGGTCGGTCCTGTGGGCCGACGGCGGCGCCGAAAGTCGCTCGGCCGGCGCGGCAGCGGACGACGGCCGCGGCGCGGGCAGGCGCTCCTCGGACGGGCGTCCGTTCTGGTCGGTCATCGGTCTCCTCGGAAGACGGAGTGCAGGGGCTGGGTGGGCAAGAGGGTCAGATGCACCCGGTGGGGGTGCGCGGCGGGATGATCCCCGGCTGGCCCACCGCGATGGGAAGCGGGCCGAGGGTGATCTTGCCGGTGTTGATCGTCAGAACGCCGTCGCCATCCACCTTGGTGGCGAAGCGGTCCATGCCGCGGGGCGCGGGGCCGTACTGGGGACCGGCGGCCTTCACGCCAAGGCGGTCGTAGCGGGACCCGTGACACGGGCACTCGAGCCAGAAGTTCTTCTCGCACGGGTTGGGCTTGCACCCAAGGTGCGGACAGCGCTGGTAGAGGGCTCGCACGTTCACGGTCGCGCCGTCACCCACGGCGTCCTCGCCCGGGATGAAGCGCTGCTGCGACGGGTCGACAAGCATCACGAACGCCTTGGCGTTCGAGACGTAGACCGGGAAGCCCTCGTCCACGGGAAGCGTGGCGTTGGCGGACTTCACGTCGTCCAGCGTGCCGATCCGAACCTCACCGCCGAACTTGCCGGCGAGGTTGGGCCACAGGAAGCCGACGGTGCCGGCGGTGACCTCGAGAAGCCACAGGCCCATGCCTGCGGCGAGAGAGCCGCGGAGGAGCTCGCGCCGCGAGACGCCCTGGACCTGCTCATGGCGGAGGGCCTTGAGGGCCTCCTTGGTGAGCGCCTGGGGCTTGCTGGCCGGCTCGACGGGGTAGTTGCTCATGACTCCGGATTCCTTCGGATCAGAGGGCGAAGTGAAGGCCCGGCGTCCCGATCGAGAAGAACTCGAGATACGGGA
>CAIYZX010000587.1 GCA_903930745.1 uncultured Chloroflexota bacterium
CATCTGGCAGTACCTCCGCGCTGGCCGCTAGGACGCGTCGCCGCCCGCGGCGGCTTCGGTGATGGAGCGCTCCTGCGCCGCGCGACCCGGCCACTCGGCCGTCTCGTCACGGCAGGTGCCGTGCCACGCGACGAGATCGCGCAGCGCGCGTTCCCAGGTGGCCTGGTCGTTGTGGACGAGCCGCGCCACGAAGCGGGCACGGGCCGCCGCGAGGGTGGGCAGCGCCGCGAGCGCCAGACGGTACCGGAGGGCCTCGGGCTTCGCGAGCGACGCGGTCGGCAGGGCCATGGGCTCGCGCAGGAACCTGGCGTCGATGAGCGCCTCGGAGATCTCCGCGACCGCGGCCTCATAGGAACCGGGAAGCAGCGCGCCCGAGAAGGACGCGCGGGGCGCGACGCGGAACAGGTACGTCGCGTGCGACCCCTCGCTGACCAGCTCCATCGCCACGAGGTTGCCGGGGAGGCCAACCAGGAACCAGGTCCTCGCGGCATCGGTGGCGCCGGGACGCTCCGGGGCGGTGGCCAGCCAGCGGGGCGCGTTCTCGCCGCCGGCAGCGGCCCGCAGCGCGCGATACGAGGCGTCGAACGGCGGCGTGTCCAGGACCGCGGTCTCCAGCAGCGGCCAGGCGGGACCCAGCGCGGCCGGGGAGATGGCGTGCCCCTCCAGCAGCAGCGAGGCGGCGAGGCGCCGCTCGCCGAAGCCGGCGTCCGGCAGGAACCCGCCGGTGATGGCCGCGGCGTCCGCGTGGGCGCCATCGCGCAGGGCCGTCCAGCGGTCCGCGTGGGCCTTGGAGATCGCGCCCATGCGCAGCAATCGGAGTGACGGAGCGCCCCCGGGCGCCGCGGGCAGTGACCGCCCGGTGCCCGTCACGGAGATGCCGCCAACCGAGGTGTCCAGGGCCACGGCGCCGATGTCCGCGCGCCGGATCCGCCGCACCGCGTGGCGCTCGTCCACGGGCGCGAGGACCACGCCACGGTCGTGGTACAGCAGCTGGGCCACGCCGGAGTCGCCCGGCGCCTCGTACTCCACGAGGTCGATGGAAGCGGACGCCGGCACCTCCACCAGGCCATCCGCCAGCCGCTGGCGCAGGCGCCCGTCCCGCAGGGACTTCGCGAGCAGGCCCGTCATCTGGCCGAACCGCTCGAACGCCCAGCGCTCCGCCAGGGGTCCGGTGCCCAGCGCGATCCGGACCGCGCCCGCGTCCACCACGATGGACGAGAGGTCGCGGAACGCGGCCGCCACCGGTGCCGCGCTGTCGGTGCCGATCGTCAACCCGTCGGCGGTCAGCGTGACCACCACGGGGCTCGCGGTGCCGTCCGGACGGCGCCCCTCGCCGCGGAGGACCACCGGTGCCTGATCGCTCATCGGGAGAGGCTCGTTCGCGTCGTCATGGCGCGCATCGTACGGGCCGGAGTGCCAGTCGTGTCGTGGATGCGTCACGGACCCTGCGGATGCCCCATGGCGGGCCCCGCAATCGGGTACCCCACGCAGGGGGGATGCATGCGCCTTCCGGGCCTGTTCCTGCGGTTGGCACAGGCGCACGATCACCGCAGGTATCGAGGAGGGCCCAATGCCCCTGCATTCCGAAGGCGCCATCGCGGCACTGGAGCGTGCGCTCCTGGCGATGGACCGCGTCACCGCGTACCGCATCCTGACCGGGCGGGACGACACGGGGTCCGCTCTCGTGCCGGGCCTGGATGGAGCCTCCATCCCGCCCATCCCCCTCGAGCGCGTGGACGCGCTCCTGGTGCCCGTCCTCCGGTCCATCGGCAACGGCTGGGGCGCGGGTTCCGTCGCGCTCTCCCAGGTGTACATGTCCGCCCGGATCGCGGAGGAGATCATCTCCCGCGTGGCACCGGTGGAGCGGCCGGTGCGCGATCCCGCCCCCGTCATTGGCCTCGCCACGCTCGAGGACCGCCACGAGCTGGGCAAGCGCATCGTGGGGATCAGCCTGCGCGCCGTTGGCTACCCGGTCATCGACTACGGCTCCGGCATCACCGCCGAGGAGCTGGCGGACCGGGCCGCCGAGGATGGTGTCCAGGTGCTCCTCGTCTCCACCCTCATGCTTCGCGCCTCGATGCGCGTGAGCGTCCTTGCCGCGCGACTGGGCGAGCTCGCGGCCCGGCCGCGTCTCGTGGTGGGCGGTGCGCCGTACCTGTTCGACGAGAGCCTCTGGAGGGAGGTTGGCGCGGACGCGATGGGCCGCTCGGCCGCCGATGCGATCGACCTCGTGGACCTCCAGCGCCCGCACGTGCCGGTGCTGGTCCGGACCGGCAACGGCACGGAAGCGACGGGGGCGCAGGCATGAGCACGATGAACGCGCCCGTCGTGACGCGCCTCGAGCGTGTCACGGCGGCCCTCCAGCGACGCGAGGCGGACCGCGTCCCCGTTGGCCTCGCCGTGGGCCTCCACGGCGCCCGTGAGCTGGGCATCACCCTCCGGGAGCTCTTCAGCGATCCGCGCAACGTGGTGGAGGCGGACCTCCGCATGTTCGCCAAGTACGGGTCTGACATCCTGGCCGCCACGTGGTTCGCGCCGATGGAGCACGAGGCATGGGGCGGCGAGGTCCTCTGGTTCGACGACGGCCCGCCCAACGCCGGCGCGCCCGTCATCCGGGGCGCGGAGTCCATCGCGCGGCTGGAGGCGCCCCGCGTGGGCGATCTGCCCCGTGGCCGCTGGATGCTGGAGGCGATCGCGGAGATGCGCCGCCGGCTCGGTCCGGACGTGCCCATCCTCGGCGGCGTCGTCAGCCCGCACTCGCTGCCCGTGATGCTGATGGGCTTTGAGGCCTACCTCAACCTGATCCTGGAGCGGCGGGACCTGTACGAGCGGCTGACCGCGACGATCGAGGAGTGGACCGTGGCGTGGGGCAACGCCCAGCTGGCCGCCGGCGCCACGGCCCTCGCGTACTTCGATCCGGTCGCCTCGTCCACGATCCTGCCCCCCGACCTGTATCGCGAGACGGGCTTCCCGGTGGCCAGGCGGACGATCTCGCGGCTGAATGGACCAACCGTCACGTTCCTTGCCTCCGGGCGATCGCTGCCGGTCATCCCGGATCTCGTCCGGACCGGGACCCTCGCGATCGGCCCCAGCGTCATGGACGACATGCAGGAGGTCGTCGCAGCCTGCCGGGGCAAGGCCACCATCGTGGGCAATCTCAACGGGATCGAGATGCGCCATTGGACGCCCCAGCAGGCGGAGGCCAAGGTCAGGGAGCTGATCTCGGCTGCCGCGCCCGGGGGCGGCCTGATCGTCTGCGACAACCACGGAGAGATCCCGATCCAGGTGCCGGAGGAGACCATCCTCGCCATCTCGGAGGCGGTCAGAACGTGGGGGCGGTTCCCGATCGCGGGTGGCGATGGATGACCGGGCCGCACTGGACGCCGCCCTCGAGCGGGCTGCAGCTGCGGAGGCCACCGCGGCCGAGTACGCGCTCGCCCTGGACATCCTGGGGCGCCTCGCCGGCGTGACGTCGGAGGATGCCGTCGCCGACGTCGTCCTGGAGTTCGCGCAGCTGGTCCTCGGTGCCGCGCGTGCCCGCCTGATCACGCTGGACCGCTGGGGTCGCGCGTCGTGGGCCTGGACCTCCGATGCGTCCGGTGGCCTCACGCGCATCGCGGGTGACGGGCTGCCCTCGCACACCGCGCGGACCCTGGAGGTGACCGCCTCGGGCATTCACGTCCCCATCGTCGTCGGCGACCGGCTGGTCGCGCATCTCGACCTGGAGGACCTGGCTGTCCCGGGCGAGGCCGGGCGGTACGGCAACACGGTCCTGACCATCGCGAGGGTTGCCGCCATGGCGCTGGCAGCGGCGCGGGCGACGCACGGCCTGGTTCCCATCTGCGCGTCGTGCCGGTCCGTGCGCGACCGGCAGGGCGCCTGGCACCCGCTGGAACGCTGGCTGTCCGCGACCTCGGAGGTCCAGTTCAGCCACGGGCTGTGCCCGTCGTGCCTCGTCCTCGCGGAGCGCGAGGCCGGCCTCGCGCCGGAGCGCGACACCCGGGCGTAGGTTGCACCGCCAAGGCCGCCGGGCCTGGTGGTGCAGGCCGACACCCGCCCCCACGGACGGGGTCTCAACAGGTTGCGGGTTCATCAGGCACCATGTGGTCACCGCCAACACAGCAGTGAGGTGAACCGTGCGGGGGGAACCGCAGCGCGACCCGCTCGTACGGCCGCCGTCCAGGCTCCACGGGCTGCTCCTCGCGATCACGCTGCTCGCCCTGGCGAGCCAGCTTGTCTCGGCCTTCCTCGGCGAGCCCGTGGCGGCTCTCGCCGCCCTGATGCTCTCGCCCGTGGCTGCAGCCTTCATGCTGGCGCACCGCCTCGAGGCCGGGGGGCGCCCAGGGTCCGCCGGCCTCGCCTCCGCTGCCGCAATCCTCGTGGCCGTCCCGTTCATCGCCCTCCTCTTCGACGGCGGATCCGCCGCAGCCCTGCTCGCGCCGATCGCATTCCTCATGGTGCTGCCCGTCGTCCGCGGCCGTCTCGTCGCCGTGGTGGCGGTCCTTGCGGCGGCCGAGGCGGGGCTGGCCGCGTCCTCTCCGCTGCTCGATCATGTGGCGGCGTCGGCGGTTAGCGTGCAGGCCGTGGCGGACCTGGTCACGGAGTTCCTCGGAGGCTCGCTCGTCGCAGGCATCGTCATGGGCATGGTGTGGCGGTTGCACCGCGACCGAGAGGCGGCGGCGGAGGCGTCCGCCCGGCTGTTCGCGGACGCGCCCGTGGGTCTTGCGCGCGTCACGCCGGCGAGCACGCT
Source organism: uncultured Chloroflexota bacterium (assembly GCA_903930745.1). Taxonomy (GTDB): domain Bacteria; phylum Chloroflexota; class Limnocylindria; order Limnocylindrales; family CSP1-4; genus CAIXZV01. The sequence continues at coordinate 4,751 of CAIYZX010000587.1, forward strand.
CCTCGATGTGAATCCAGCCTTCGCACGCCTGTTCGGCTATCCGGCCCCGGAGGCGATGCGGGGCGTGGCGGTTGCAGAGCTGCTGCCCGATGCCGCCACCAGGTCCTCCCTCCTGGCGGACGTGGCCACGAACGGCACCGCTACGCGCGAGGTGGCCATCAGGAGACGGGATGGCGCCGCCGCCTGCATCCGGACCACCATCCGCGTGGAGCGTGACGTCGCCGGACGTCCGGTTGGCTACAGCGCGACCGCGGAGGACATCACCGCCGAGCGCGCCGTCCATGACGAGCACGAGCGGTTGGCGACGATCGTGGACGCAGCGGGCCTTGCGCTCGTGGCCCAGGACCTGGACGGGACGATCACCGGCTGGAACCGCGTGGCGGCCCGCCTGTTCGGATGGCCCGCGGACACGGTGGGCAGGACGGTCTTCGAAGTGTCGCCGCCGTCCGAGTGGGAGGAGATCCGCTCCAGCACCGCACGCGTGGCCGCGGGCGAGCTGATGGGCCCGTTCGAGGTTGACCGTCGCTACGACGGCCGGTGGCTGGTCCTGGAGGTCACCGTGGTCCCCGTGCGGAACGCCGACGGAGCGGTGGTCTCCATCGCGACGCTCGCCCGGGACGTGACCGCTCAGGCCGCCGAGCGGCGCGAGCGCGCCCACCTGGCCCGCCAGGTGGAGGAGAGCCGCCGCGAGGAGACCCTGGGCCGTCTCGCGGGCGGCGTGGCGGCGGACTTCAACCGCCTGCTCACCACCATTCGCGGGTATGCGGCAGCGTTGCTCGCCGAGGTCCCCGACCGGTCGCCGCAGCGTGCCGCCGCCGAGGAGATCCTTGCCGTCTCCGGGCGTGCCACGGAGATGACCCACCAGCTGATCGCGTTCGCCCGCCGCGAGCACCTGGAGACCGAGGTGGTGAACCTCGACGAGGTGATCGCCGACCAGGTCCCGGTGATCCGTGGCGTCATGGGCGCTGACATCGTCATCGAGACCACGACCAGCACGGTCCCCGCCCTGGTCTCCGGCGACCGCAGCCGGCTCGCCGAGGTGCTCGTGCGACTCGCCTTCTCCGCCCGTTCCAGGACCCGGGGCCCTGGGGTTGTGGCCATCTCCACGAGCGTGGGGCCGGTGCGCAAGGGGTCCGAGTCCCGCAGCAACGAGGCGCTGATCCGGTTCGCGGACCCGGGCACGCCCATCGCGCCGGATGCGCTGGACGACATCTTCGTGCCGTATTCCGGCAACGACCACGCTGAGCCTGGAGGAGGCCTGGACCTGCCGGCCGTCTTCGGGATGGTCCGCAACATGGGCGGCCGGATCGAGGCGTCCAGCGGGCCGGCGGGCACGGTGATGACCATCCACCTGCCCATCGCCGCGCCTGTCCCGGCTCGCCCGATTGCGGCGACGAGCGGATCCGCCACCTCGCCGTCGGCGTCCGTGCTGCTCGTGGACGACGACGCGGTCGTGCGCACGATCAGCCGCCGCATCCTTGTCATGGCCGGGTTTGCGGTGATCGAGGCGGCGGACGCCGCCCAGGCCCGGGCCATCGCAGACGCGGACGAGCAGGGGATCGACGTGCTGGTGACGGACGTGATCATGCCGGGCATGCACGGGCCGGACCTCGCGCGCCTGCTCCGCGAGCTGAGGCCGGACCTCCCGGTGGTCTTCATCTCCGGGTACACGGGTGACGACCTCCCGGACGGGCTCGTGAGCGACCACAGCGGCTACCTTCCCAAGCCGTTCGCGGCCGCGCAGCTCGTGGCCGCCGTGTCCGCCGCCCTTGCCCGTGGCGGGCGTCGCTGACGGCTCGCGCAGCGGTCCGGGAGATGCGACGATCCGGATCACGGGGAGCACCCGGTCCTGGAGGGATGTGATGGCAACCGTCGACGCGAGTCTGCAGAAGGTGCAGCGGATCCTGGCCAACGCCTTTGACAACGTGATGCTGGCCAAGGACGGCTTCGCGATCGAGCGTGGCAGCACCAGGGTGAACATCGAGGTCAAGGAGTGGGGGAAGGGTCCACAGGGCGACCCGTCGTCCATCGTCCGCATCTGGGCGCCGCTCGTCCGCGACCTGCCGGCCACGCCGGAGTTCTACCGCTGGGCGGCAACCGAAGGGCAGAAGTACCTCTTCGGCACCGTCACCGTGGTGGACAACGAGGACGGCACCTCCTGCTTCGTCGCCTTCGATCACACGCTGCTGGCGGACTACCTGGACCCGGAGGAGCTCGTGCAGGCCGTGGTGGCCGTGGCCGTGACCGCGGACGACGTGGACGACACCGTGCACGACAAGTTCGGCGGCAAGCGCTACACGGACCAGGACGCGCCCGCGTGACGCTGCGCGACGACATCGCCGACGAGGCGCTGGCCACCGCCAAGCGCTGGTCGCACCCGGAGGTTGAGCCCCGGCACGTGCTGTGGGCCATCATGAAGGTGCTGGGACCCTCGGCGGTGAGCGGTGCCACGCCGGACGTGGTCCGGGGCTACCTGGCGCCCGAGGGCGAGGCCGCCGTGACGCCCGTGTTCACACCTGCGGCCCAGGCCGCCGTGGATGCCTGCGCGTCCCAGGCCACCGCCGTGGAGCAGGGGACGGCGATCCTGGCCGCACTCGCGTCCGGGGGCCAGGGCGGGGCGCCCGCGGGCCCCGTCCCGGAGACGCCCTCCGGCGCCCCGGCCGCAGCGGACCCCAAGGCCGGCCAGACGGCCCGCGCCGAGACGGCGACCGCCTCGCCCTCCTCCACGCCGGTGCCTGCGAAGCCCGCCGCCGCAACGCTCGACGAGCTGCTCGCCGAGCTGGACAGCCTCGTGGGTCTCGGCTCCGTGAAGACGGAGATCCGCAAGCTCGTCGCGGTCCAGCGCCTCAACGCCGAGCGCCGCGCCCAGGGCCTGCCGGAGGTGACCGGCAGCGCCCATCTCGTGTTCACCGGGGACCCGGGGACCGGCAAGACCACCGTGGCCCGTCTCGTCGCCCGCCTGTACGGCGCCCTCGGTCTCGTCAGCCGCGGCCACCTCGTGGAGGCCACGCGCTCCGACCTCGTGGCCGGCTACGTGGGCCAGACCGCGCTCAAGGTGGCGGAGGTGGTCCGCACGGCCGTGGGTGGCGTGCTCTTCATCGACGAGGCGTACGCGCTCGCGCCCAGCGACCCGCAGGACTTTGGCGCGGAGGCCATCGCCACGCTGGTGAAGCTGATGGAGGACCACCGCTCCAACATGGCGGTGATCGTGGCGGGCTACCGCGACGAGATGTGGGACTTCATCCGCTCCAACCCCGGGCTCCGGAGCCGGTTCACCCGCTACATCGACTTCCCGAACTACACGCCCGACGAGCTGGCGTCCATCTTCATCACGATGGCGGCCACCGCGAAGGTCGACGTGGACGAGGGGACACGGGCGAAGGTGCTGGCCACGCTGGCGACGGCCTCGAAGATCGAGGACTTCGGCAACGCGCGGTTCGTCCGCACCCTCTTCGAGCAGGCGTACGCCAACATGGCGGCCCGGGCGCTCGAGGACGGGCGGATCGATCCGGCCGAGGTGGAGCTGATGACCGCGGCGGACATCCCGGGCGCGGACACGCCCGCGGGCGGCCACAGCCATCACATCGGGTTCGAGGCG
>CAIYZX010000588.1 GCA_903930745.1 uncultured Chloroflexota bacterium
CAAGGTGGCGGCGCGCCTCGCCGGCATCCCCATCAGCCGCGCGGTGGTGATGATCTACGCGATCTCCGGGCTCATGAGCGCCATCGGCGCCGTGGTCCTCGTGTCGCGCGTCACCCTCGCGGACCCCACCATGGGCACGCCTTGGATGACCCAGGCCATCCTCGCGGTGGTCGTGGGTGGCACGGCGCTGATCGGCGGCCGCGGCTCCGTCCTCTGGACGGTCTTCGGCACGCTGCTGCTGATCCTGCTCAACAACTGCCTCAACCTGCTGGGCGTCTCCTCGTACGTCCAGTTCATGCTCCGCGGCATCATCCTGATCATCGCGATCTGGCTTGACACCGCCAAGCAGAACGCGGTGACGAAGTGACGGCGATGGGCAACACCGGCATCCTCCGCATCGGGCGGCAGGTTCTCGCGCTCCAGAAGGCGTTCCTCGCGGTCGTCCTCGTGCTGGTCGCCATGGCGCTGTTCAACATGGTGCCCGCGACCCGGAGCGAGTTCTTCAGCGAGACGAACTTCATCAACCTCCTCAAGTCCAGCTCCATCTTCCTCATCCTCGCGATGGGGGAGTCCGTGGTCCTGATCGCGGGCGGCGTGGACCTCTCCATCGGCGGCATGATGGCGCTCTCGAGCGTCGTGGTGCTGCAGCTGATCAACGCGGGCGTGCCAATCCCGCTGGCGATCGTGCTCGTCCTGCTGATGGGTCTCGTGGTCGGCGCGGTGAACGCGTTCGTCTCCGTCTACCAGAAGGCGGAGCCCTTCATCATCACCCTGGGCATGGGCATCGTCCTCACGGGCATCGGCCAGCAGCTCACGGACGCCCACCCGGTCATGTCCAGCGTGCCGGACTTCCAGAACCTCGCGAACCTGCAGGTCCTGGGCCCCGTGCCCATCCTCGTGGTCTTCATGCTCGCGGTGGTGGGGATCATCTACTGGCTCCTGCGCAACACCTCCTTCGGGCGCAACGTGTACGCCATCGGCGGTGACTACGAGGTGGCCAAGTACTCCGGCATCAACGTCGTCCGGACCAAGGCCGCCACGTACCTCATCTGCTCCGTGACGGCGAGCCTCGGCGGCATCATGCTGGCCAGCCAGCTCAACTCGGCGAGCTCCATCGCCGGCGACAACACCGCGCTCTACGTGGTGTGCGCCGTCGTCGTGGGCGGCACGTCCGTGGCGGGCGGCATCGGCGGCGCGATCAAGTCCGCCGTTGGCCTGATCCTCCTGGGCCTCCTGACCAACGCGTTCAACATGCTCCGCATCGACTCGCTGGTCTCGTACCTGCCCACGGCGCTCCTGGGCGTCATCATCGTGTCCATCCTCTGGCTGGACTCCTTCGGTCGCAAGCGCCGCCGCGAGGCGGTCTGACCCCCGGGCGCCCTGCGGCAACCCGCGCGGCGCCCACGCACCACCACGGCAGCTCGAGCGGAGCGGTCGTCCTGGCCCACACCGGGCCCGGGGCGGCCGCTCTTCCGCGTTCCGGGCCGGATGGCAGGGAGCGGCTGGTCACTTGTGTCCACCTTTCCGCAACCATGCGGGGTGGTGCGTGACGCCCGGCGGGACTACGGTGTGCGACAACGCATCCCCTGCGTCCGGCTGCTCCCTGGCCGTGCCCGGATACACGCCCCACGTTCACCTGTTCGGAGGCCGGACCCGCCCCGCGGGATCTCCTGGCCGGCTTTGTGAAAGGTCAGCATGACCACGCAGACTGACGGACCCGTCATCACCACCGACATCGCCATCATCGGCAGCGGCATGGGTGGCGGCACCCTGGCCTACGCCCTGCGCAACAAGGGCGTGAAGGTCCTGA